>JACRGN010000013.1 GCA_016234205.1 Nitrospinota bacterium
ATAAACCACTTTATATCAGGTTTCTCAAAATTCCATTCAAGAACCTTATCCCATTTTTTAAACCATGTAATATGTTCTTCCGCCATCTCAGACCAGAAGCCTTCAGGGTCATCTATAGACCTTTTGTATATCTCTTCATATTCTTCTATACTTTTTATATAGGCTCTTTTACTGAATTCCTTTGAAGGCGGGAATACCCTCTTTTCAGCCATTAATACATCAATCGCCTCTCTTGACATTATCTCATTTCTCCTTTCTTCTGAAAGCTACCCTCTCCCCTCAGTGGAGAGAGCCTGTCCTGAACTCGTTTCAGGAATTGATGTGAGGGGTGATTAGATTTAGCTATTATTATTTAGGTAAAAATAAGTTTACCTATTTTGAGTCCTTTTGTAAAACTTATTTTAGATGTCAGAAATGTATTTCTGAAAGAGATTAATGCCGATTAGCCTTCAAAAGTTATACTGAAACACCATGTTTATCCTGTTATCAATTCCGTTTTTTAAGGTTTTATAATCGGTTTGCCAGTATATATAGTCTATCCCTATCTCTACCCTGCTTCCTGGCTTGAACCTCTCGGCAATATAATATGCCTGATTCTTCGTCCTTCCATCAGCAGTTGTTCCACCGGAAGCAATAGTGCTGCTGCTCGGGAGGTCATTATCATCAGGGTCATCTACAGTGTAGCCAGCAGCTACAAAATTTGTAGGGAGACTGTAAAGCATCTCTACCCAGCCTCCGGAGCTTCCAATCTCCTTCTTTGTAATTGTATTTACACCTTGTCCTATCCCTCCTCTTAAATCAGAGAGGTTTTGACCTGACCATAACTCACCACGCACCGCCAATCTATCTGTAACAGGCATGGTAAGGTCTGCTCCAATAATATTGCCTGTATACTTACCCTTTGTATTAGCATCCTCCCAGAGATAGGCACCCCAGATACCAATTCCTGTCTTCTTATCTCCTGCCCATGGTGTTGCAAAGGCGTAAGCAACACGTCCCTGAAGATGAGGCACTGCTGAGTCTTCTCCATCTCTGATACCATTGGTATCCAGGTCTTTTCTATCCACTGCATTTGTAAGGGCTGCACCACCTGCAATGGATAGCTCCTTTGTTTCATATCCGATACGCAATTGGGGTCGTCTGTCACCAGTGTTCCCTGCATTCCACATAAGGGTATCGTTACTGACGGATGGCATAAGGGGTGAGATTATATCCCAGGTCTGACCACCCATAATAAAAAATTTATCCCAGCTCAGTTTGAGAAACATATGCCTGATACGGGGAAACGCCCTCGATTCAACGCCTGAATTTGGGTCACTTACACCAGGAACCCTGTTCTGGAAATCCATCTCAAATTTTCCGGAGACCATGCCATTAAAAAGATGAGGTATTTCGCTGCCTTTAAAATCTATACCGAGTCGTGATAAACGGGGATGCATGGTATACACTGCATCGTCCTGCTTACCTCCGGCTGATACATCCTCTGAAAGGACATAGAATGGTATCTGTGTATTATCCGTTTTTGAGTCGTCATAAATAACATCAAGCCTTATAAAGCCATAAAACTTTAAGGAATTTCCCTTACTGATAATATCTTCAAGCTCAATAGCAAAGAGATTCCCTTCCATTAAAATATTCACAAATATTACACCCAAAAAAAGCAAACCAAACTTATCCTTAAATATTCTCATCTTTAATCTCTCCATGTTTCTTTTACCTCCTAAGAAAGACAGTAAATTAACTTTCCCGATTGACCAATGTTAAAAATAAAAGTTCATCACATTATTGCAGTCAGCAGGTTATCTTCTTGTGCAAAAACCACCCCCTTTTATGTGCATACCTCCGGCGTATAGATGCAGCTTTATCGTTGCGGGAAAGCATCAGTCTTCCCATTTAGAATTTTGAGATTTATGGAATGTATCTATTGCTTCTGGAAGGTAATTTGATACTTTAGCTCCTTCTGTGCTGCCAGCCATTCAAGGGGTTTACCATCAACCTCTGCGTATGGATACATAAAGCCGTAGCTTAGTACACCGCCCTTCTGGGGAGGATTCAGGTGATAACCTTTTTCTCCTCTCGTCAAGACAATCCTGTATTCATCTACAGCCCCGAAGTAATAATCACGGTATTTACTGGCTTGTTTTAAGTCTATTTTTTCAACAAGCATTGCCTTTCTGACATCTGCGGGGTCAACAGGAACCCAGCCATAATTCGGGAGATAAAATTCAGCCCAGCAGTGGTGTCCGCCCGTTATATCCTCCTCAGGCTTTTTCCCGAGTCTCAAGCCCCAGACCTCTCTTGCCGGAATACCTCCTGCCCTTGCAACAGCCACAAATACACCGCTAATATCAGCGCATTTGCCACCCTTTTCTGATAGCATCCTCTCCACATCTCCTGTGCCGCAACCAGTAATATTTGGGTCTCTGAAGGTATTTTCAATCACCCAGTCGTATACAGCCGTTGCCTTTTCAAGAACACCCTTCTTGTCTTTAGTAATACTTAGAGCTATGTCTTTTATCTTTCCGTCGGTTGGTATAAATTTAGAGCCTTTGGTATATTCTTTAATCTCAATCGGTATGTCAGATTCGCTGGATGGAAAATTCTTTTTAATCCTCTCTATTGCCCTTGCCTTAAAGGTGATAGCAAGAAATCTTTCTTTTGCGGGTTTAGTCCATTCTGCATAAAGTGCGAGGTCGCCTGTCTGCTTCTGCCCATAAATACCACTATAGGTAAAGTTGCCATCTACCTTTATATCCTGAATATCCTGTTCATTATCGGATACAGGATAAGGAACCCAGAGTCTTACATTCTTACTATCATCAGGTGCTTGTACACTTATTTTGAAGGTAACTTCTCCACCTCTTTCCTTCGCCTCCACATTAGATAAAACAGGGGAATAGATTGCAACTATAACTGCAACAAACACCAGTGAAAATATGCGTTTTAACATGTAAACCTCCTCTTTTTGTTTTAGAGCTTAATGTCCTTTTACAATAAAATTATTCAAAAATTGAAAAACCATTTGCGTATAGAAATAAAACAAAACTTTTTTTAAAAATATTCCCTTAGCGATAAAAAGATGTGAAGGATATTTGTATGAATTTTACTGTAATTTCGCCTCAACTGTAATTCTGTCTTTGTAAACTAAATCCTTATCTACCTTTTCGTGTGGGATACCATCTATCTCAACATACGGCTCGGATGAGACAAGGTTAATCCTCTGTCCTTTTTGAGGCGGTGCAAGGAATATATTCCTTCCGTGGCCAATCTGGAGTCTGAAGTTGTCAAGGGAGCCGAAGTAAAACTCTTTAGAGCCTCTCCCTTTTTTGGCATGGGATATATCCAGTGGAATCCAGCCGTAGTTTGGGAGAAGCACTTCTACACTGCAGTGGAATCCTACCTTGCAATAATTTGGTGCCACCTCGCCAAAGGGAAGGTCAAAGTTTGATACCTCACGCGCAGGTATCCCTGATGCTGAGGCAATTGCAGAAAATAGCGAGTGAAAGTCTATACAGTTTCCTTTTTTTACACTGCATGCCCTGCCGACATCACCTGTTCCGAAACCCGGCACACTCTTATCGTATTCCATAGTATCATAGACATAATCATAGATTGACTTTACCTTTTCATAGTATGTCTTTTTATCCTTCATTAGGTCCTGTGCAATCTTTTTTACATCTTTATTAACAGCCTTATACTGGTTCTCACTCAGAAAAAGCTCATACTGTGTAATATCCCCATCTAATTCGCCGACCTTATCAGGCTCAATCTTATTTATCGCCTGATATCTGTCAGCAAGATAATTCATTGTGACCCTTATCTCTTTTTCTTTTGGATTGTTTATCTTTATATAAAGAAAGCTGTTTCCATATTCAGGCTCATAATGGACTGAGGCAGGGTAGGGGGAATCTACTTTTATATTATAGACCTCCTGATACCTGTCGGATTGCGGATATGGCAGCCAGATTTCTACTGTCTTTGCATCTTTGGGTATCTCCTTTACAATCGCTGTATATTTAATATCCAGCTTTTTTATCTCCCCCCTTTCAGCAGAGGCAATACCATTTATCACAAGGAGGATCGTTACTGATAAAATTAGAAATACACGTTTTAACATAAAATCCTCCAATAAGTTAAAAACCACAGAGTTCACAGCGTGGCAAAGCCACAACCAAAAAAATAAAAGACTTGAACACGAATGACACGAATGGACGAATTACACAAAAAAAATCAAACAAGGATATACAGGATGGACAAGATAAAAGAAAATCCTGATTGTCCTGTGCATCACTGTTAAATAAATGTCTTTATTCGTGCCATTCGTATATTCGTGAAATTCGTGTTCCTGTATAAAAAAACATTGCTAAAAAAGCAAGGTTTTATAACCTTGTATTACAGATTTTCACAGATTTTTTAATTTGAATTTATACTGCTCTTGTGTAAATCTCGTGAAATCTTGTGGTTTCATCATTCTTTTCCTTCGTGAGCTTCGTGGTAAAAATCAGTTTTTGTTCTCATTCAAAGAGTATCCCCAATTCAATATTCTTCTGAATCTGGTTGATATAACCCTCCCCGTATTTCAGGAAGTGAATCATTTCATCCCCTCCGAGGTCGGATACCATTGAGTATCCGACATTTCCTTCCTTCCAGAAGAGGACATTGAATCCCTTATAAGTATCTATATATATCTCCTTCTCCCCCTCTTTTATTATTCTTCCCTCAGGGAGCTTCAAATTATTTACATCAAATATAAACAGGGATAATTTATGCCCTTTTCTCTCAAATGCAATGTATGCGACCCTTCTCTCTTTTAGATAATGAAGATTTACCTTTGGTGAGCTTATACCCTGCCATGATAGCCCCTGCACATCAAATATCCTCTCAAGCTCGGTCCTGCTTGACGGCATCTGCTCATCAAATATATCTACAATTGTATTACTAAGATGGTTGTTTACTGATTTCACAATTATAGAGGAGGCTGAGACATTTGCAGAGAAATAATAGAGCGGTGCAATAGCTAAAATCAAAACTGAGGCTATGGCAAGAGCGGTATAAACAAGCTTTAAATTAAAAGCAGGGAATAAATCTATAAAACTCTTCTTTTTCTCAGATTCCTCAATGGAATTGATTATCCTGCTCTTTAAATAAAGGGGGGCTTTCTCCATCCTTACCTTTTTTGCAATAGGTTTTAATGCACTTACAATTTCAAACTCCTGCCTGCACCTCTTACAGACCTCAAGATGATTTTTGACCTTATCAGCCTTTCTGCCCTTTAATTCACCATCTATCAGGGCGCTGATATATGTATTTACCGATTTGCAGTCATTTCTAAAAAACATAAAATCTCCCTTCTCTATATATTTTATAAATATCCCATTTTCTTTGCATATTCAGAAAGGTTTTTGTAAAGCATCTTTCTTCCGCGGTGAAGCCTTGACATCACAGTTCCAACAGGACATTTTAAGATTTCTGATATTTCCTGATAAGAAAAACCCTCTATATCTGATAATAATATCACGCTTCTATATTCTTCGGGAAGTTCATCAAGTGCCGACTTGATTTCACTATCCAGCGTATCTTTTGATAAATCATTAGAGATGTCGTCTTTAGAAAGCAGATTATCCCTATCTGTCAATTTGTCAATAAACTGCTCAACACTGTGAAAATCCACCTTCTCAGGTTCTTTTTTCTTTTTCCTGTAAGAATTTATAAAAGTATTTCTCAATATACTGAAGAGCCATGCCTTTATGTATGTATCCTTTTTATATTTATCAAAGAATTTGTAAGCCCTTAAATAGGTCTCCTGAACCAAATCCTCCGCATCACCTTCATTTCTTGTTAGTTTAATGGCGAAATTGTAAAGGGAATCAATATGCGGCAGTGCCAGCTCTTCAAACTCTTTTTTCCTCACCTAATCCCTCACTATTATTAAACAAAAAATATATAAAAATTATTCCCATTAAAGCTATTTTATTATATGATAGCACAAAGAAAATTCTTCGGAAAGGAGGTGAATGGTTTGGCTCACGCTTTTTCTTCAGGCAATTAGAGTTATTTTATAGATAAAATGCAGGTATAAGAGGAGGAATATTATGAAGGTATTTAATTTGAATTTGTTTCGGAAATGTATCATTGTTTTATTTTTGATTTGTTTTCCAGTTGGGACAATTTATTTAATCAACAGAGCTGAAGCTCAGGAGGCTGAAAAAGATTATACCAAATCCCGTAGTGGTAAAAAGGATGATATTAAAAGTAATTACTACGGTTATTGTTCTCCTTGCCACGGGGATACAGGGAAGGGGGATGGTCCCCTGGCAGAGACTTTAGAACAGGGAGTTGAGCCTCGTGACCATACAAGTGCGGAATATTTCTCTCAGAAGACGGATGAAGATATTTTTAATGTAATAAAATTTGGCGGTGCTAAGGCAGGTTTCAGTGAGGCAATGCCGCCGTTTGATGGCCAGCTTTCGGATGATGAGATGCATGGGCTCGTAAAATATATAAGAATTCTCTGTAAGTGTAAGTTTAAGAAATAGAATACTGTAAGTCATTCATATCTCAATGCATCTATCGGGTCAAGGAGGGATGCCTTATATGCCGGATAAAACCCGAAAAATATCCCGACTATTCCTGAAAAACTGAAGGCAAGGGATATTGATAACGGTGACACTATTGTAGGCCAACCTGCAATCATTGACAGCAGTTTGGAGCCGGAAATTCCGATGATAATCCCAAAGGCTCCACCTATTAGTGACAATGTAAGTGCCTCTATAATGAATTGCAGCCTGATATCCCATGTCTTGGCGCCGACCGCCATTCGTATGCCTATTTCCCTTGTCCTTTCTGTAACCGAAACGAGCATTATATTCATTATCCCGATTCCTCCAACAAGGAGAGAAACGGAAGCAATTGCTCCAAGCAGTAAGGTCATTACCTTTGCCGATTGCTCGGAAGCCTGCATCATCTGTGTAAGATTCCTCACAGTAAAGTCATCATCCTGTTTTTGTCCGATATGGTGTCTTTGCCTTAATAATTCTGTTATCTGTTTTTCAGCCGTATATAAATCTTCCATACCCTTTGCCTTTACCATGATGAGTCTTACCATACCAGGAAATGCAGTTCCAAAGAGCTTTTTCTGGGCTGTTGTAACAGGGATATATATGGTGTCATCCTGATCCTGTCCCATAGGGGACTGCCCTTTTTTCTCAAGCACGCCAATAACAGTGAAGGGGACATTTTTTATTCGCATTATCTGCCCCACCGGATTTATGCTTCCAAAAAGATTGTCAACAACCGTTTGCCCCAGCAGGCAGACCTTAGAGGCATTTCTGACATCCTCTTCCGTAAATGTCCTCCCTATTTCTAATTGCCAATCCCTGACATATAACATATTTGGAGTTGTGCCTACTATTCCTGTTGACCAATTCTGATTGCCGTAGATTATCTGGGCGATACCGCTGTGAATAGGGGCGACATACAATACTGAAGTGCACTCCTTCTGTATTGCCTCTGTATCACCCAGGGATAGTGTAGGCTGAGTTCCCATGCCCATTCTAACCCCTCCTGCTGTTGTTGCTCCTGGCAGTATCATAAGAAGATTACTCCCCATGCTGGAGATTTGCTCTTCTATACTTTGGCTTGCCCCGCTGCCCACCGCAAGCATAGTTATAACGGCGCCGACACCGATAACAATTCCCAGCATAGTAAGTCCTGACCTCATCTTATTTACTCTTAATGCCCTGAAGGAGATTTTTATTGTAGAAGGGATATTAATCATAGTTATTCAAGAAAAATATAAAAACCATTAAGGAGAAAGGGAGAACAGAGGGAGATGGGGAAAGGATAAAGATTTTTTAAAAAATATTAATTTTCTCCTTTTCTCTGTTTTCCCCATTTCTCCTTAATTTTTTTATTTTGTCCTTGGCTCGTCACTTACCACATACCCATCAAGAAATTTTATTATTCGTCGGCTGTATTCGGCTATATCATGCTCATGTGTTACAAGTATTATTGTAATATTTGATTTGGTATTCAGCTTTGTAAAGAGCTCCATTATCTCGGCACTGGTCTTTGTGTCAAGATTACCTGTCGGTTCGTCCGCAAGGATAATGGGAGCGTTGTTTACAAGTGCCCTTGCAATGGCGACCCTTTGCTGTTGTCCCCCTGAAAGTTGGTTTGGATGGTGATTTTCTCTGCCTGATAGCCCTACTTTCTTTAAGGCGGCTTCTGCCCTCTGACTCCTCTCATTTGCTGAAAAAGTATTGTAGAGCATCGGCAATTCAACATTTTCAATTGCGGATGTCCTCGGAAGCAGATTAAAACCCTGGAAAACAAAACCTATGTTTTTATTTCTTATTGCTGATAGGTCATCTTTTTTAAGCCCGGAGACATCGGCACCCTCAAGTAAGTATCTGCCGCTTGTAGGTTTATCAAGACATCCGAGGATGTTCATAAAAGTAGATTTGCCCGAACCCGAAGGTCCCATTATCGCTGCAAATTCCCCTTTTTCTATAATCAGTGAAACTGAGTTTAACGCATTAACGGCAATATCACCAATCTTATAGATTTTAGTAATTTCATGTGTCTCAATAATTGCCATATCAGAACATCCTTGGACCTGTCGGTCGGTACTGTGCCTTGGGCTTTGTAAGGGATTCAACAATCAATTCCTGCCCCTCTTTTATATCCCCGGAGATTAACTCCGTATAATTTCCATCACTTATACCTGTAGCCGCCTTTATCCGTTTCGGTTTTTTGTCTTCAATTACCCAGACACCGCTGCTTTTTTCTCTTGCTGTAACTTTATCCTGCATCTCAGGCGGCTTGAACCGTAAAGCAGCATTGGGTATTTTAAGGACATCTTTTCTATTTAATACCCTTATTGAGACATTTGCTGTCATGCCGGGCTTAAGCCTGAGTTCTGAATTGTCCACCTTAACTACCACATCATAGGTAACTACATTCTGGATAGTTATAGGTGTATTCCTGATCTCTGACACACTGCCTTTAAAAATAGTGTCGGGATAGGCATCTACTGTAAACTCTACAGGCTGACCAACCCTGATATTACCTATATCTGCCTCGGAGATATTGCTGTCTATCTGCATCTTTGTCAGGTCCTGAGCAATATTAAAAAGTGTCGGGGTTTGGAAGCTTGCTGCTACAGTCTGTCCAACATCAACATTACGAGAAACTACTGTGCCGTTGACAGGTGCAAGTATTCGTGTATGCTCAAAATCTAATCTGGCTGTATCAAGACTTGCCTCGTTCTGCTTTACCTGTGCCAGAGAGGCTTTATATTGGGCTTCTGCGGCATTTAACTGAGCAATGTTTGAATCGTGCATTGCCTCCAGAGACTTCAGTTGGGCAACCTGTGAGTCGTAACTGTACTGGCTGCTATCCATATCCTTCTGGCTGGCAAGCCCTTCTTCCCGGAGTCTTTTAATCCTGTCAAGGTTTATCCTGACATCTGCTACCGCAACCCGTCCCTTGTCTATATCTGACTTTGAGGCATTAAGCCGTGCCTTGAGGTTTTCTATATTTGCCCTTGCATTCTCAACACTTGCCTTTGCAGACTCAAGGTTTGCCTCTGCCTGTCTCACTTTGGTTGTGAATTGTGCAGGGTCTATCTCTGCTATTACCTGACCCTTTTTAACAGGTGAGTTGAAGTCCACATAAATGTTTTTAATAGTCCCTGATACCTGTGTTCCCACTAAAACTGTGGTTACAGCATTTACAGTGCCTGTAGCAGTAACAGTCGCCTCAATATCTCCCCTTGTGACCTTCTCGGTTTTGAATTTTAGCTCGTTATTTTTGTTTCTGAATGACACAAATGCAATTGTGCCAAGGATTAATAGAATTAAGATGCCAATCAGTATTTTCTTCATTTCACTAAATCCTTTCAAATTAAGAGGCTGTAAAAAAAGCCTTATTGCGTCACACTGAATTTATTCCGAATCTAAAATATCCTCCGTGTGAAGAGGCATAAACCATTTCTGTGCAACAAAAGTTGGAATTACTGCACTTGCAATAAGTACACCTGCCAAAACAGAATACTGCACCTGATTTATAAAACCTGAATGTAAGCCGAATACACTTGCAATCAGCCCGAATGTTAAGCCTGTGCTCATTAAAAGTGTTGTATAAATATTTCCATCGGGAATATATCTTTTTGCAAAGAAGTAAACACCAATAAATTTCATCAATTGTTTTATGGTAAAAAAGGAAATGAAAAGCCCAATGGCTGACATAATCAATGGGAATGAGACCTTTAAGCCCCCGACGATGAAAAAGAGGGGGGTGATAATTGCAAAGGAGACAGTTCTTAACCTGTTTTTTACGACCTTAGTTTCGGATGTTTCAGTAAAATGTTTTGACATCATTAGTCCCAAAACGAATGCAGGCAGTATTGCGTGCCCCTCTCCTAAATTTGCGAAATAGATAAATATAAGCAACAGGAGGAAAATATATTTTATCTCAGGCTCAATTACCTTATTTTTCAGTTTAGGATTATCAAAGACCTGATGGGAAAATCGGGTTGCCAGTATTATTACGAATATGGAGACTATAATGAAGACGACTGTAAATAGAGTCGGTTTTATGAATATGACACTCAAAGTAAGTGCGACCCACATATTTGTTATAAAGGTGGCTGCCATAATCAATTTGCCAATCCCTGTATTTGAAATATTGGTTTCTACTAAGACAGAATAAACGACAGCAATAGAGGTTTCTGACAGGGCGGTTCCGGCAATCAATGATGCAGAAAGACTCCAGCCTATGACATAGTATGTATAGAGAAATGCCCCGATAAAAGGTGTTAAAAAGGAAAATGCACCAATAAGAAAACTCTCTTTAAATTTTTCCTTCATTAATCGGGTATCAATCTCAGCGCCTGCCAAAAAGGTTAAAATAATTCCACCGAAGTTTGATAGATATATCATCCACTCTTCGGTCTTGAGCCCCAGATTTCCAGAGACAGCCCCTAAAAGGATCTCTATTATTGCTACTGATATACCAATTCTTAATGAGATAAGGCTTGAGATGAAGACTAATAAACCTATAATTAGTGGTGTAAAATCCGCCTTCAAGATAACCTCCCTTTTTTTAATTTGTAGGAGTTATCAGCCATAAAGGCGGTTAAAGGTGAACTCCATCACCTCCCTTTTAAGGAAGGGGGGGTTTTTTAGAGTATTGCTGCTAACTTTTTAGATAAATCCTCTTTTGTCAGCATACCTATGAAACTGTCTTTTATGAGTCCATCTCTATCTATGAAGAAACTCATGGGTATTCCAAATACCCTATAGGCATCGCTGATAGTCCCTTCAATATCTAATAAAATCGGATATGTCATCTTATAGTCCTTTGAAAATTTTGATACCTTTGATACATTCTCCTTTATATTAACCCCGAGGATTACAAGCCCTTTATCTTTATTTTCATCATAACTTTTCTGGAGGTCGGGTATCTCCTCTCTGCAGGGATAGCACCATGTTGCCCAAAAATTAATTATAACCGGCTTCCCCTTAAGACTGCTTAGTTTTACCTCATTGCCGTTTAAGTCCTTCAATGTGAAATCCTGTGCAGGTTTTGGTTCAGAGACCTTGGCAGTCTTTTCTTCCTTTGAGTTGTCTGTTGACTCCGGACTACTACAGCTTATGGCTATGAGAAATAATAAGATTAAAATATAATATAATTTGAAATTTGAAATTTGAAATTTGAAATTTTTCATTATATTCCCTCCGGATATACAATCGGCAAATTCCACCTGAATATCCTATCATCTTTTGTAGCCATATTTCTTATTATCAACTCAAAATATTCTGCCTTATCATCAAGTATTTCTTTTTTAAATTTTACTATCCCCTCCCTGTGATGTTTATCCCATGTCTCAAACCTCAGTTCCCATCCTTTATTTGCAGGGTATTCTTTATTATTTATCCTCAAGTAAGATAATTCATCAAGAGGATAATTCTCAAGTCTGCCGTCATGGACGTTCAGGCTTATTATAAATACTATGTTATTTTCAACATCATATTTTTTTATCAGGGCAGGTGCACCTATAGATTTAAGGTATTCGGATGTAGCGTATGTAATATCAGCGTATACATCTCCATATCCCATATCATTCCTCCATAAGAGCCGTTGAATCTGTTTTACTATTTTATAAGGCAGATTAGATTGTGGAACTGGATAGGTTTCTTTTAAATAATTTGTGATAACATCAGCCTCTTTACTGGTCATCTCAACCCCTCTTTCAGTCCTCATCTTATCTACTACCTGTAACCATCCTGCAGGGGGGAGAAGGACCATTTTTATAACCTCATCACCGTGACATTTACGGTAACATTTTTGCTGATACAAGACCCTCGCCTCTTTTTCACTTAGATTTTTTATCAAAGAGTGCCTGAACATAAATAGTTTTGCTAAGCCATAGACATAATCAATATCATCTTTAATGCCGGAACCTTCGGAGGTAGCAAAGAAGATTGCTGGTATGGAAAGGGAGGTGACTATAAGAAAAGTAATAGAAATTTTTTTAAAGAATTTCATTAATTAAATCTGTGAAAATCTGTGTTAATCTGTGGTTAAATTATGTTTTTATTCTTTGTAATCCATTACACATCTGAATCCGTAATCATTGGACTCCATATCAGGGCTTTCACCAAGCCTTACAGCGCTTCTTACACTGACGGCTGGGCTCATCCATGAGCCCCCTTTAATAACCCTAAGCTCTTTTTCTTTATTATACCATGTGTCTGTCCATTCCCACACATTTCCTGCCATATCATATAAGCCGTAAGGGCTCTTACCCTCTTTATATTTATCTACCTCTGTTGTGCCTCCAAGTGCTGTAGAACCTGATGTCTCCTGTGCAAACTGCCCTACCCTGGCACTACCGCCGAATCCTGATTCATAGGAGTTGCACATTGATTTATTAAATTCATTGCCCCACGGATATATCCTTCCATCTGTCCCCCTCGCAGCCTTTTCCCACTCTTCCTCGGTTGGAAGTCTCTTTCCAGCCCATTTACAGTATTCATTTGCCTTATTCCATTTTATATTGACTATGGGGTGTTTTGCCCTGTCTGATGGGAAACTGTGGTTTGGGTCAAATTTTTTATACTCTACATTTGTTACCTCATGGACATCTATATAAAATTGTGGAAGGTTAATTTTCTTCTTAGGTTCTTCGTCTGAATACCACTTTGCCTTACCGCCTGAGTTTTTGATTACATTTTCTATTTCTGTCCTATCACTCCCCATTATAAACTCTCCGGCAGGTATCAGAACCATATCTTCCGGGATTGAGGGAGATTCTGCCGATATTGCAAATTGCAAATTGCAAATTGCAAAAGTCAAAAAGAAAAGCAAAATCCCGAACACGAATAACACGAATGGACGAATTACACGAATAATTAATAGGAAAAAATAATTTGGCTTTTTATTTGTGGCATTCGTATATTTGTGTAATTCGTGTTCTAAATATTTATCTGTGTAAATCATGATAAATCCTGTAAACCTGCGTTCTAATAACTTTTTCTCTTTTTTAAAAAATCAGTTATACCATTTAGAATTAGATATAATACACCTGACCATACAAAGACAAGGGCAATAAAGAGTGCAATATCACTTAGAGGATAGCCGCCCCTTGTAATCTGATACCATTTTCCGTGTATTCTCTGTAGCGGGGTAAGCATTGACTCTTTTCCAAACCGTTTGAAAAAATATCCCTCAATATCATCCTTGCCTGCACCTGCCATCAGCCTTTTTCCTATCATATCCTTCCATTCCATTCCGCAGCTCATATGACAGTCTTCAAGGACCATCGGGCATTCACACGGGCAGGCAATGTTATGGGATATGCCCATCACGGTATCCGCAGCAGCAGAGGGCCAGAAGACATATTTAATTATAGAGAATACTATGACAATGGATAAGGATAGAATAAATAGTTTAATTTTTCTCATCTCTTATTAGGTTAAGGTTAAGGCTGAGGCTGAGGAACTCCTTAACCTAAACCTTAACCTTTCTTGAATCTGCGTATAACCACAAATGCAATTAATATCACAATGCCTATAACGAGCAGCCATATCCCTTTTCTCTTTTCAATCAAGTCCTGTTTTGACATAGCAGAGAATTTTATATCTACGGAAGGCATAGTATCATCTTTAGCATATTTAATCTTAAATTTTACATCCTGCCCCCCTTTTATATCTTTGAAAGTGTAATTATAATAATTTAAATCCTTCTTATTGACCTTGCTCATCGGCTCCGGTGAAAGTCCGAAGTCTCTTGACCTCAGTGGTTCCTGAATGCTTACCTCAAGTGTATCTATCGGGTATATCATTTTTATATTATATTCAAAGTCCCTGATAAATCTGCCCGATTTTATATTAAACGGAGAGTATTTAAAATCTATGAAGAAATCAGCGTATGGAAGTTTTACAGATGTCTCGTTGTATCCGCCTTTATCAATAATATTATATAGCTGGCAGAAGTGCTGTCCCCCCGGAGAGAGGCTGCATACATCTGTTAGTTTTGTTACGCCCTTTGGCAGTGTAAATGTCACCTGATTTGGAAATGCATCTTTATCGGCAAATTTCCCTTCATATACCACAAGGACATCGGGTGATTCATATTCAGGCATTATAGATACCTTCATCCTGCCTATTTTGAGGTCATCAGCATAAGAATAAGAAGCAATGAGCAATGAGCAATGAGCAATGAGTAGTAAAAAAATACTGACCACTATCTTCTGTCTTCTGTCTTCTGTCTTCTGTCTTCCGTATTTAGTGTTCATGTAATAACAACCCCACAAGATAACTTTTATATATGGTCATCCAGTTTGCCAATATCAGGATTGACATGGTGATAAGGAGCCCGCCACTGATACGCTGGATGACAATTCTGATATTCTTCAAGTTATCAATGGATAGTGCTTTTGAGATTGTAAGTCCTACAATGCTAAATGCAGTGGAGATGCCGAGAGAATAAAAACTGAGCATCAAAGTTCCCCCTGATACTGTTTCAGATGATTTGGTAAGTTGATAAATAGATGTCAGTGTCGGTGTTACACAGGGTTGATACGCCATTGCAAAGGAAAATCCAATTAAAAGCCCGCCAAATCTTCTATACAATTTCCCTTTATCTTCAGCTATGCGAAATAGTCCGATAAAGTAAAGACCCATTAACAAGAGGAATACACCGCCGAATTGATTTAAGATAGTTAAATATCCAAAAATTACATTACTGATAGATGTAGCAGAGGCACCCAAAATTATATAACCTGTCATGAACCCTGCGAGACACAATATGCCCCCTGTAATTATATCTAATAAGCCGTCTGTCCATTTTCTATCCCCGATTTCCATCATTGTCAATCCTGTGGTATAGGCTAAGAAAAATGGTGTCACCTGAAAGAGACAGAAAAACCAGATGGAGAAGAAGTTATGCAGACCTCCTATGTATGCCTCAAAATAGCTCATGGTTCATAGTTCATAGTTCATAATTCATGGCTATCAGCTATCAGCCATGAGCTATGAGCTTTTGAATCCTCTCTGAGACTTCTTCATATTTTTTTAATTTACCAACAAAGATAGAATCTATCTTCCCTTCTTTATTGATAAAAATCGTAGTCGGAGTCGTTGTTACTCCATAGCTCCTTGCAATCTCCTGTTTCAAGTCAAATCCCGCCGGGAATTTGAGTTTATGCTTTTCTAAAAATTTAGAGAGGTCTATTTCATTATCCTGAATACCTATACCTATTAAGCTAACTCCGCTAAATTCTTCAGATGCCTGTTTCAGAAATTGTGCAGATGCATTGGAGCATGGGCACCAGTTTGCATAGAAAAACATTACCATCGGCTTCCCATCCGCACCTGAACCCTCATGGTGGTGGGCATGGTGAGGGGAAAAATTAAATGTTGTCCCGTCTACCAATTTTAGAGAAAAATTTGGGGCTTTATCTCCTACCTTGAGGGGTGTTATCGGGGGGGTATAATTTAATATACCCCTTAAAACAAGGGCAACAGCAACAAGGATGATAATTTTGTTAATCTGAAATGATTCACTTATTGTTACCCCTCTTTCAATGGAGGTGTCCACTTTCTCCTCCAAGTCCTTCAGGCTGGTATGTTCCTTTAACTTTAGTTCCGCTCTTTCTAAGGGCATATTCTATCTTCCTTTTTTCTATTGGTGTATTAGAGAGGTCAATCAAGACCTTGTTATTACCAATCAGTTTTAGCAGGTCATCTTTTTTGAAATCTCCCTCCCAGTTTCCAACCCATGCATTCCATGTCTGAACAATAGCAGATGCCTGATAATCTGTAATATCTGAAAAATTCTTGTGAGGCTCCCTTGCCCTGTATTCTTCAAGGAATTTTCTCATATGAGGGACTACTGTGATAAAGGGCGGGCCGCATCTGTGGCAATATTTTAAGATTCTTTCTGTGTCATGGCACTGCGTGCATTTCTCCATAGCTAAGTTTCTTGCATCATCAGGGGAGTATTCTATATACCCCCTCGCCTTTATCTCATCGGTTATCTTTTTGCCGATACTATTGGGAACAGCTATCACCAGTGTAAACCCTGCAACGATTACAACAAATATACTTATAAAAATTATAGTTTTCTTTTTCATGTTATACCCCCCCTTTAAGCCTGACTTATTGTTTACTATAATAAGTATTATAACAGAATGATACTAAAATTTAACAGATTATTTAGCTGATGCCCCTCCCCATTTAAGGAGAGGCAGCAACTTGTTGAGGGAAGGAGGGAAAAAGACTAATTAGTTCATCTAAATATTAAAACAAATGATTATTTGTTTTTATTCCCGAAAATGTTATTTTTTTAGTATATTAAAGATTAGCATAGATTTGGTATGTAGTTTGCTCTATATATTTAGGAGAAAAAATAGATGGATGAGGATATGAATAAAATTATTATAATAGATGATGATGAGTCTATCTGTAAGACATTGGAGCTCCATCTAAAGAGAAACGGATATGATGTCAGTTTTGCACATACAGGCAGTGAGGGGATAAATATGGTAATTAAGGATGAACCCCAGATTGTCATACTTGATATAAGGCTTCCTGATACAGACGGGATTGAGGTTTTAAGGCAGCTTAAATCTATAGACAAGAATAAATATATAATCATGATTACAGCATTTCAGGATATGGAGACTACAATAAAGGCTATGCAGGAAGGGGCTTTTGAGTATATCCATAAGCCTATAAGCATAGATGAATTGGACAGGGCGGTAGATAATGCAGTTAGGAGTCTTAAGATACTTACAGGAGAAAGGGAAGAGACCATAAAGATACCGAAGATGAATATTGGCGAGGGGAAGATAATCGGAAAGAGCAAGATTATGAAAGAGATATTCAAGACAATCGGTGTCGTCTCTCAGAGCAGGACGACTGTATTGATTGAGGGGGAGAGCGGGACAGGAAAGGAGTTAATAGCGAAGGCTATACATTTTAACAGTCCTTATAAGGGGTATCCGTTTATATCCATTAATTGTTCTGCACTTGTAGAGACACTCCTTGAGAGCGAGCTTTTCGGTCATGAAAAGGGGGCGTTTACAGGGGCGTTGTACCGCAAAGATGGAAAATTTACACTTGCCAATAACGGGACGCTTTTTATGGATGAGATTGGAGAGATGAGTCTGAATCTTCAGACAAAACTTCTAAGAGTTCTGCAGGAGAGGGAGTTTGAGAGGGTGGGGGGGAAGGAGAAGATAAAGACAAATGTGAGGGTTATAACAGCCACGAATAAAAAACTTGATAATCTGGTGAAACAGGGAAAGTTCAGGGAAGACCTTTATTACAGGCTGAAGGTGGTAACTATTGATGTCCCCCCGTTGAGGGAGAGAAAGGAAGATATACCGCTGCTTGTTGAATATATGATTAACAAAGTGAATAATGACCTTAGTAGAAATGTGAGGAAAATATCCAATAAGGCACTTGAACTTTTAGTGAATAATCCGTGGGTTGGAAATGTCAGGGAGCTTGAAAATGTAATTACAAGGGCTATTCTTCTTTCAAGAGAGGATAGGCTCGGCGAAGAGCATTTTACCCTGTTTTTAAAGGGTGATGCAGGTAAACTGTCAGAACAAAAATTGGTTTTAGAGGCTAATGGAAGACGTGGATATGAAGTAAGGGTTGATTCGTTGAATGATATTGAGAAGCTCCACATAGCGAAGGTGTTGAATTTCACAAACTGGCATAAGGGAAAGGCTTGTGAAATTCTTGGAATAACAAGGCCAAGATTGGAGAGGAAGATAAGAAAATACGATATTAAATCAGCGGAAAAAATATCAGAAAACATATTAGAAAAAATAACTTAGAAAAAATAACTTGACTTTTATTTTGAGTCTGTATAGTATTAGCACTCATTGGCAGGGTTAGAAAATTTTGGTAATAACCAAATTTCTAAAGGTTAAGTAGATTTAAAGTGGCATCAAAATATTAAACATTTCGTTTAAATGAAATATAGCATATAAACAAAATGTTCAAATAAAAAGATGCCCTGTTGCTCTGAAATAAGTATATGGTTGATTTTTCAAATAGAAAAATGGCTTTAATATTAAGTATTGTGGTATAGGGATTGCAGTTATTCTTTTTGTTAAATTATACAATAATAAGGTTGTCATACTAAAAATTCAAATTAGAAAGGAGGTGAATGTTGGCTAGTTAGTTGTTAAATGAGGATGTTTTAGTTAATTAGGTTGGGGGAAATTATTTGAGAGGAGGATAAAAAATATGGGCAAAGGAAAATGGATAGTGTTGTTAATAGCTATTTTTACAATCAGCGTCTCTGTGGAAACTTCTATCTCCACAAAGGCATTTGCAGCAAAAATATCTAAGGAAGAGTTGGAAAAGGCTAAAAAAGAGGGAGATACAGCAGACCTGGAGAAGGCAAGAGAGGGATATGGTAGAGAGGCTGCTGAAGGTAATGTGGAGTCTCAGGAGTATAAAACTGGTGTAAAGGGTTCTGGTAAGTCTGCTTATGGTGTTGTTGGTTTTGATTATCTTACCGGTGTTGGAAAGCAGGGGTCAACTGTTGAAGGAACAGAACAGGCAAAGAATAACCCACTGGTAAAACAGATTAATAATAGATGGGAAACAAAATGGAAGGCAAAGGGTGCAGGTGATAGTAAATCCGGCTGGGCAAAAGAGACAGGTGTTACAGAGGCATGGAATAGGAAGTTTGAGGGAGCATCAAAATTGGGTGGTGATTATAACGCATGGGCAAATCAATGGAACAGTCCGACAAGACCGGAAACAGCAACAGGAGAGACACTTGTAAACGGTGCTGACCCTGCACAGGGTGCGCACTGGTTCAGTTTCTATTGTGTGCATTGTCACGGCTGGAATGGAAAGGGTGATGGTCCTACAGCAGCAGTGTTAGACCCGAGGCCAAGAAACCAGACAAATGGAAAATATATGAACCATATCACCAATACTGAGATTTTTGCAGTTATAAAAGGCGGAGGACCTGCAAGAAATCTTTCAGAGGCAATGCCGGCATGGGGCAATGTTCTGCAGGATCAGGATATCTGGAATGTAGTTGCATTCATGCGTGCCATTGCAAAACCTGGATTTGATGCAAAATCAGAAGAGGGTAAGGTTACAGCAGCCAATGCAAAGGATAGCTCTGAATTTAAAGACCTGAATGAACAGCTTGAGCTTGAAGGCACAATGGGTGGAAGAGGCTCTGGAATGACTGGCGGATATGATTCTCCTGGTGGGGGCAGGGCAGCGAGTAAGCTCGTAGGTGTAAAGACAAAGAGCAGTGCAAAGGATGCCTCAGCGGCAACTGGAGACGATGAGTTAGAGCATAGAACATCTGTGAAGTAATAAGTTTGAATTAAATAAAGTAACGACCATCTGAATGCATAAAAGAGTTCAGGTGGTCGTTCTTTTTGTTTGTACCTATTGACATAAGTTAAGAATATATATTATAGTGAATCAAATACCCAGTTTATGGGTATTTTTTATTTATGCATAGGAAATTATAAAAAATTTACCACTGAAGGCACAGAAAAAACCAGTTAAAAATAAATCTTTTAATTCAGTGTCTTCAGTGGTTTAATCAGGTTTTTGTTCTTATATGATAGAAGTAGAAAATCTTACAAAAAAATATGGCAATGCGAGGGGAATTAATGATGTCACCTTTACTGTAGAGAAGGGTGAAATCCTTGGATTCCTTGGTCCTAATGGTGCCGGTAAGACAACCACCATGAGGATTATTACATGTTTTATGCCTGCCACAAGCGGAAAGGCAAGGGTCGCGGGTTTTGATGTCTTTGAGGATTCCCTTGAGGTTAGAAAAAGGATCGGTTATCTTCCTGAGAGTGTCCCCCTTTACACCGACATGCAGGTGCCTGTTTATCTTGAGTTTGTGGGAGGACTTAAGGGTGTTGACAGGAGGGAAATAAAAAGCAGGGTAGGACAGGTAATGGATGACTGCGGATTAAATGGAGTGGCAAAGAAATTTATTGGCGAGCTTTCCAAGGGTTACAGACAGAGGGTTGGATTGGCACAGGCACTTATAAATGATCCGGAGGTTCTGATTCTTGATGAGCCGACTATTGGATTGGACCCAAAGCAGATTATAGAAATCAGGAGTCTTATAAAGGGACTTGGCGGCAGAAGAACTGTCATATTAAGCACACATATACTGCCTGAAGTTAGTATGACCTGTCAGAGGGTCATAATAATAAATGAAGGAAGGTTGGTAGCAGTAGATACACCGCAAAATCTTACTGCCCAGCTTCAGAGGTCACAGCAGTTTATAGTTAGGATTGGCGGTCCGGAAAAAGAGGTCTTATCGGAGGTGGGAAAAATAAATACTGTATCAAGGGTTGCAGTTAAAGAGAGCGGGGCAGACGGGATTAATTCCTATCTGGTAGAATTTAAGAAAGATTCAGATGGCGGTAAAGACATAGCTCCTGTCATCGTCAGAAAAAATTGGGCATTATACGAGATGCGTCCTATAGGGATGAGTCTTGAGGATATATTTATTAAGCTTGTAACAGAGGAAAAAATACATTAAACCCCTCACCCTCCCCTCTCCCCTTATGGGAGAGGATTAAGGTGAGGGGCATTTTTATATGAAAAATTTTTTTCTTATATTTCAAAAAGAACTCAGGTCTTATTTTAATTCACCAATCGCCTTTGTCGTTATCACCATATTTCTTATAATTTCAGGGTATTTTTTCTATAATATATTTGCCACCTTCAGCACTATAAGTTTTCAGGCGATGACTAACGCCATATTAGCCCGCCAGTATGGACAGTTGAATATAACGGAAATGGTTGTCAGGCCCTTTTTTGCAAATATAAGCCTCTTCATGCTCATAATGCTGCCAATGCTTACAATGAGGATATTTTCCGAAGAGAAGAAGAGCGGAACGATAGAACTCCTGCTGACATACCCTGTAAAAGACTCTGAGGTTATACTCGGTAAATTTGCAGGTTGCATGGGGATATTTACTATAATGATTCTCCTTACCCTGCCATGTATGTTTCTCATAGAATTGTTTGGCGAGCCTGAGCTGGGTGTTGTTGTAAGCGGATATGTGGGACTATTCTGTATGGGGGCGGCCTTTATTTCCCTGGGAATATTTGCATCCTCCGTCACAGAGAATCAGATTGTTGCTGCTGTTGTATCATTTGGTTTCCTGCTTATATTTTTCATGATGGGCTATTCAGCGGGTTTTGCCAGCGAATCTATAGGAGATGTTTTGAAATATCTGTCTTTCATGCCTCATATGTATAATAGTTTTGCAAAAGGAGTTCTTGACACAGAAGATATCATGTATTATATGCTATTCACCCTCTTTTGTATTTTCTTAAACATGAGGTCATTGGAATCAAAGAGGTGGAGAGGATAAACTGAATAATAGGTTAAGGTCAAGGTTAAGAAAATCTCAATCTCAACCTCAACCTCAACCTCAACCTGAACTATTATGAAAACTATTACTTATATACTCGGTATTTTAGGTTTTGTACTGGTTTTTGCCGGTGGTATCATATATGCCATTCAGTCAATCCTTAGCATTACTGCTGCTATTTTTCTATGGGTGGGGCTTCTGCTCATCCTCTTTTTCCTATATGTAAACTTCTCGGATATAAGAGACTTGCTGTTAAAGAAGTCAACACGCTACGGGGCAAATATGGCTATTGTTATAGTAATATTTTTGGCTGTAGTTGTCCTCCTTGGCTTTATGTCAGTTAATCACAAGAGAAGGGTTGACCTTACAAAGACTGGCAGATATACCCTCTCAGAACAGACAATAAAGATTTTAAAATCCCTTAAAAAAGATGTGAAGGTAGTGGCATTTTACAGGAGTGAGGAAGAGACATTTCATGCCATGCTCAGGCAGAATGCAGAAGATCTGCTTCAGGAGTATTCATATCATACACCTAAATTTACATATAAATTTATAGACCCTGACAGGAGCCCTGGCCTTGCAACTAAATATGGTGTATCTGAATATCGTATAATGCTTCTTATGTCAGGCGGTAAGCAGGAGAAGATAGGATTTGAGAGTGAGGAGAAGGTTACAAATGCCCTTATCAAGGTAACAAGGGATGAGGTAAAGACAATATATTTCGTAAAAGGCCATGGGGAAAATGATGTCTCAAGTATTCAGAAGCTGGGCTATAAGGCGGCAAAGGATGCTATAGAAAAGGAGAATTATCTCGTAAAGGAACTGCTCCTTATGAATGAGGAGAGGGTGCCGGCGGATGCGTCAGTTGTCATAGTATCGGGACCGAAGAGAGATTTATTACAGGATGAGTTGGACAAACTAAAAAAATATGTAGAAAATGGCGGGAGCCTCTTTGCAATGGTTGACCCAGGGCATCCGCTTACAATAAAAAACTTCCTTGAAGGATATGGGTTTAAGGTGGGTGACGATGTAATCTTTGATACTCAGAGCCGCGTGTATGGTGCTAATGAATTAACCCCTGTTGTATATCAATATGACAAAGACCATCCATTGACATCAGAATTTAATCTTGCAACATATTTTTATCTCGCAAATACTGTGGATATTGAGAAGGATAAGAAAAAAGGGCAATATCAGCTTGCCATGACAGGTCCGAACAGTTGGGCTGAAAAGGACCTGAAAAAATGGAGTGAGAGCGGTGAGGCATCCTTTGATGAAGGTAAGGAGAAGAGGGGTCCTCTATCCATTGCTGCTGTAAAGACCATCCCTGTTAAGGGTGCTACAGAGCCCGGAGTTGAGAAGAGCGGTCTGCTTAAGGAGGGGAGATTTAAATTCGGCAAAATCATCGCCTTTGGTGATTCCGATTTTGCAAACAATACAAATATTAACCTTGCCGGAAATGGAGAGCTTTTTTTAAACACTATTGGATGGCTTGCCGAAGAGGCTGACCTTATTTCCATAAGAAAAAGGGATGCCAAAAACACACCTGTAACCCTCACAGTTGCACAGGGAAGGGCAATTTTCTGGATACCTGTAATTGTGATACCTTCTTTAGTGCTTATCTCAGGCATCGGTATATACAGCAGAAGAAGATGGATGCGGTAACACGAAGTGTCATTCCGAGCAAAGCGAGGAATCTCATTGAGATTGCTTTGAGGTTTCACCTTGTTCGGAACCCTCTCGCAATGACAGAAAATACTTTCATATGAAATACTTCAAAAAAACATTTCTCTGGATAATAATATTGGCTGGACTGGCGGGATATTTCTATCTTGATGTAGAGACGACTAAGAAAAAGGAGATAGAAAAAGAAGAGGCAACGAGGCTCCTTCCATTTAAACCTTCAGAGGTTTTGGAATTGGAAGTGAAGAAGGAGGGGAGCATTATACTCCTTCAGAGGTGGGAGGACGGGTGGCGTGTAGAAAAGCCTATTAAGGCGAAGGCGGACAGCAAGGCGGTTGAAAAGGCATTAGGCTATATAACCCAGTCAAGGAATGATGCAGAATATGTGATGGATGAAAATCCGACACAGGAAAGGCTTGCTGAATTTGGCCTTATAAAACCTCAACTGGAGGTTACTTTAAGGGTTGGCAAGGAGTTGACTCCCTATACGCTTATATTTGGCGAGAGGGCACCTACAAAAGGGGTTGCCTTTGCAATATTGAAAGGAAGCCCGAAGGTCTATAGGGTATTGGCGGATGCAAGGGCTGAGGCAGACCAGAGCCTGTATTACTTCCGTGATAAGACAATATTTAAGACTGAGCCTAATATGGTTGACAAGGTGGAGATATTAAAAGATAATAAAAAAATTAAATGTGAACTCCCCATGGAAGGCAAATGGAATATCATATCGCCGATAAAGGGAAGGGCGGATATGATTAAAATCATAGAAATAGTTTCAAAATTCAAGGATAGTGAGATAAAAGAGTTCATAGATGAAGAACCAAAAGATTTAAAGGCATACGGTTTGTATCCTGTTAAAACAAAGCTGTCAATCTGGCTAAGCGGAGATGAATCGCCCACAGAGACGGTATTTATAGGTGATAGGGATAAAAAGAAGAGGGGTTATTTTGCTAAGCTGGAGAAGAAGGACAATGTATTTCTCATAGAAGAGAATATGGTTGACCTTCTGCCGGTGGATGCAGAAGAATTAAGGGAAAGAAGCATACTGTTCTTTGAGGAAGAGAAGGTAAATAAAATAGAGATCAAATATCCCGACAGAGAAATTGTTGTAGCAAAGACCCCGGAATTTGAATGGAAGACATTGAAGCCAAGGGAATCGGAATTTGATTTTAATATTGTTAAGGAGTTTTTGAAGAATATAAGGGAATTTAAAATAAAGGAGTTTGTATCAGAGGGGCATGAGGGATTAAAGACATACGGGCTTGATAGACCTGCCATAAAACTTTTGATATGGGAAGAGGGAAATAAGACACCGCATGAATTAAACATAGGTAGTATAAGCGGTAAAGGAGACGGGATATATGTATGGACAGGGGAGCAGGATAGTGTTGTTCTTATAGATGAGAAGATAAAGGGGGTGGTAAAAGAGAGTTTTATTTAGTATTTCAATGTAATTTAAAACCACAGATGGACACAGATTTACACAGATAAAAAATCATATAAATTGTAGTTAAAAGTTTCATCAAGGCGAGACTTTAAGGAGCTAAAATGGAAAATAAAAAATTTTTTAGGATATTGGCAGTATTTTTTTTGGCATTAGTATTTTCAGGAATAAACAGCATATCAACTGCAGAGGAGGCAGGCATTGTAGAAAAGTTTATAGATGCCTTTGAATCAAATAATGAACCAGAGATGAACGCAATAGTAAAGAACAATAAAGACAATATACCCGGAGAGGTGAAGGCATTGGTTGAAATTGCCATGTCAGCTGGGGCAGAACCAGACAAAAGAAACTATTTTTTTAATATAGCCGGGATTATGGCAACTGTATATGATAAGGAGTTTAAAGATGACAGGCTGCAAAAATTTGTTATTGCCAATATAAATTCCTTGCAGAAGAAGGCGGAAAAGAAAACAGAAAAAAAGGGAGCTTCTTCTGATAAAATAAAAGAAGAACTTGTTAATCTCGGTAAGGGTGACTGGATAGTGACAACATTTAAGGCTGATGATGTAAATGATATAAAGATAGAGATAGGTTTTAAGGATACAGGTGTTGCCAAGAATGTCTCTTTTGGAGATAGCAAGAAGGCTAAGGAGATTGTATTAAAACATATACCAAATGCAAAGGGGAAGATTGAATGGATAAGCGGTGGTATGGCAATGAAGGCGGTGCTTCTTGAATAAATTAAAGATTAAACTGAAAAAATCAAAATTAAGGAATTCTTTAAGGACTTTTTCCTTAATTTTAATATTTGATATTTTATTTTTAATTTTTCCTATATTTACATCTTATGCTGGTGATGAATCAGCAGGGGAGGAACTGTTTAATAAGAAGTGCCGTCAGTGTCATAAGACAACTGAGCAGGTTTTAATTGGTCCTGGTTTAAAGGATGTAACAAAACGGAGAAGTATAGAATGGATTGAGAAGTGGCTCATAGACCCTAAAAAGATACTGAATAGCGACGACCCTATAGCACAGGAACTTAAGAAAAATTTTAAGAGGATTATGCCCAAGATTCCTGAGATGTCCACTGATGAAAACAGGAAAGATATTATTGAATATTTAAAAACCCTGTAAAACCTGAATCAAATATCATTTTGGATTTGCCATTGAAGAAAATTGTTCTTCAGGAGAGCTATTCTCACGGCTTGGCCAGCCTGGATTTTTTGCTGCAGATACAGTCTGAATTGTAGCCATTTCTACCTGACGATACTTGGTCATCAGTTCCAGCTTTTTTGATTGAATGTCATTTAAATTAGCCCCTGCTATTTTTACCTGATAAAGATTGTGCTCCTTGTCGTAACCTATTATTTTTCCGTTAATATCCTTAATAATATCATCAATTGTAGATTGAGTTATGCCGCCAGTAAATGTAATCATTATTACATCCTTAACAACCAGAAGTCCTGTCTCCTCATCTTTAACAAGGTCTTCTGGAGATGGCAGGGCAAAACTTTTTATTTTTTTACTGGTGGCAGGTGACTGCGGCATGAAAAGATAGATAAAAAGGGCAATAACTACCAAACCAATGATGCTTGAAATGATGGATAATTTTTTCATTGCGAATAAGATTCTTCGCTCCGCTCAGAATGACACTTTACATTGTATGTCATCCCTTCACTTCGTTCAGGACGGCGTCTGAAGGAGCGAGTGAGCCTTCAGCCCTGAGCAAAGCGAAGGGGACTGAAGAATCTTAATTGGTAATCAAACCCTTACTTGTTCTTCGCACATCTAAAACCGATATATTCATGAACATCGTCGGGGATACTCATAAGTGTAGAAATAGTTTTAGTTAAATCCGCACCATCAAAATAGGAACCGCCTCTCGTAATCCTGTATTGTTTTTTACTGTCCCATGCATCAATCCACTCGGATACATTGCCAGCCATATCATAAACACCGTAAGGGCTCTTTCCCTTTTCAAATGATCCAACCCTTACAGTCCCATCTTTGGCAATCTCACTTGAATTTATATTTTTGCTCTCAAATTTATCTCCCCATGGATAAATCCTTCCATCTGTCCCTCTTGCAGCCTTCTCCCACTCTTCCGCCTTAGGAATCCTCTTCCCTGCGGCTTTGCAGTATTCCTCAGCATCAAAATAAGAAATCTCAGCTACAGGAAAATCCTCTTTTCCAGCAGGAAAAGTATGCTCAGATTTAAAATTCTTATACTGGGCATTTGTTACTTCGTATTTGTCAATATAGAAATCGCCTAATTCTATCTTTTTCTTATCCTCTCCAAATAAAAATTTGCCGCCAGGTATAAGGACCATGTCATCAGCGGCACTGGCAATATTTACAAAAATAAGAACAGCTATAACAGCGAAAAAAGAAACAACTTTCATACACACCTCCCCTTAAGTTTAAATTATGTTGACAGTTTAAAATTGTGATATAATATTTTTAATTAAGTCAGGGTGAGGTAATATAACACAAGGAGGTAAAATAGTGCAAGGAAATTATGAAAAAAAAAATATAAAACCATTAGAACACGAATTACACGAATATACGAATGGCACGAATAAAGGCATATTGTGCTGCCTTGCTAATTTGAGGTATAGGAAATTCAAACCGAGATTCTTCGGGCTTTGCCCTCAGAATGACAA
>JACRGN010000067.1 GCA_016234205.1 Nitrospinota bacterium
TCAATATATACCCACTGCAGGCCATCGGGGAGTTTCATTTAAACCTGTCTTTCCTTCCTTCTATCACACTCTCGGATAAGGGTTTTCCTGCAATTGCAATCGGTCTGCCAAGTGGAAATTTCCCTTTAACAGCCTTTCGCAAGATTCCCTGTTCTTCCAAAAGTCTGACCCTATCCTCCGGTGTTTCCTCTTTAATGAGAGGCTTGATAATAGCAACGGGGGTTCCACGCTCCGTTACAACAACCTCCTGTCCCTCTCTAACTATCTTTAGATATTTTGAAAAGTGCATATTTGCTTCCCTTAATCCTACCTGCAGCATATAATCCTCCCTTAATGTAGTTATGTTACTACATCTTACCTTGTTTCTATACTTTGTGTCAAATTTATTTTTAAACATTCATATGCGATATTTTGTTAGAAAAGTCAAGAAAGTTATGATACCCAAATCCCGATTTAGAAATTAGAAATATGGATTACATAAAATTTTAAGGGTTTAAAACTGTAATGGTAATTTTTTTATTTCAAACGAGTTCCTTTTGACTTAATCCAAATAAAAAGTAAACTTTTATACTGTTTTTAGACACACTACCCCCCCCAATTTCTTTATACTTTCAACAAAATCACGCTGTCTTTAATACTTCTACCCATCGGCACATAGACTAAATTCAAAAACCCTTTCTCTAATACCTCTAAATAACTCCAGTTTCTTTATATCCACAGCTAATTTTAAGATAATCTCTCCTGCATGTCTGACTATACGACCTGCCACCTGCACCATCTTCCAACGGAATGTGGCTATCGTATGTTTTAACCAAGATTCGGGACACGATAAACGCTTAAATCCTATAAATAGATTGTATGCTATCACTCCAATTCTAAAAAATACTGCATTGGCTTCTGTCTGTCCACAGGGCATCCTCTCCATCCCTAATCCATTTTTTAGCTCCTTGTTAAAATTCTCCGCCTGCCCCCTCTGGTTATGCCACTCTATTACCTGTTGCCCACACTTTTCTTCTTCGGGAAAATTAGTAGCCACTGCATGATAAAAATATTGTCCATCTCCACTCTTAAATAACTCCCCCTGCTCCCTTACTTCTCTCTTTATTACTAATCTAAATGCCTTGTCGGTCTTCTCCATTGTATGAACCGTTTCTGCTATCTCATATCCGCACCCTTTTATCGGCTCACTCCATTCATCCTCCGCAATTGATGCTATCAGCGGTTTTACCGCCCTATCTTGATCGGATGTAATTGTATATTTAACTCCATCTGCCTCTAAACGATTTATCAATTCAGCCTGATATGATGCGCTGTCTGCACGATAATATCCTATCCTCTTGCCTTCTGGCATCCGCCTCTTGCATTCTATGTAAAACTCCTTCTGCCCAAAGGCAGGGGCTACATTGCCTTCCCTAAATTCATCGTATAAACATATATTATTCTCATATAAAAATCCAAGATTAGGCATGTACCCTTTATTCCATTTGTATGTATAGTTGGCATCCTCTTTCTCGGCTATTATCTCTGTGGCATCTGCATCTAATGTGTATTCCTTTATACCATCTCTCCTCATTATCCTATTATTGATAGCTTCTCTTACCTTGTCTAATCCTGCTAACCCCTTCTCTCCATTCTCCTTATCCCCCATCCGCCTTAGCCAATCCCCTATCGAATCAGGACTGGGTATTTTATTTCTGCCGACTATTTTCATTAGGTCTTCTTCATATTCTAACTCTCTTATGTCTTCAAGACTCCTTCCTCCACCTTGTAACATTAATATCAACGAGTCAACATATAACGACGGATTAAATCCACGATTGCTTTCAGGAATAGGCAGGTATTTATCGGTAAGTCCTCTTAACCCAATCCCATGATTGAATTCTGCCATCAAGGCTAATCCTCCATGTGCAGTTAGTCTCTCCTTCGTAATTTCTATCTTGAATGGAAATACTGTTTGTTGTATCATTTGTTTACCCTCCTGGATATTTTGGTTTAACCTTACAGGTGATATTTTATATCATCTGAAACCTTTTATCCATGAGGGTCTTTCTCTTTTTTGCCATCTCTATATCGGGATTTGGGGATGTTAAGGAACTTGATAATGACTAATCTCTATGCAATAATAATAAATTACAATGTCAATGTAATAATGTAAGGATCGGTTGTAACCGAAGGGGCGGTAGCTTGTCTTTTGAGAACAAAAACTTAATGA
>JACRGN010000014.1 GCA_016234205.1 Nitrospinota bacterium
GTTGATTGCCTCTGTTGTATTTCTTACAAAGACAATCTCCCTGAAACTCTTTGCATTTATAAAACCTGCTACTTTTTTATGCGCCTCCTCATATTTTATAGTAGCCTCTTCACTCAGTGTATATATCCCCCTGTGGACATTTGCATTACTATTACTGTAAAAGGAATGGAGGGCATCTATAACGACTGAGGGTTTCTGTGATGTGGCAGCACTGTCAAGGTATATGAGTTTTTCCCCGGTATTAAAGATTGGAAAATCTTTGCGGATATTGATTATGTCTACAGGTTTAAAGGTTTCTATCATATTTATTTTAGTTTATCAGCAATAATATTCCTGACCTTCTCCCTTAGTTCTTCACTATCTATATTTAAGATAATCGGTTCAACAAAACCATTGACTATTATCTCCTGTGCCTCTGCTGCCGATAGCCCCCTGCTCATAAGGTAAAAGAGCTGGTCGCTGTCTATCTCTCCCACTGTAGCACCATGTGACGCACTTACATCACCTATATCTATTTCAAGCTTCGGGATTGTATCTGCCCTTGCCCCTTCACTTAAGATAAGGTTGTGATTTGCGAGATAGGAATCTGCCTTCCTCCCCGCCTTATCAATCTTAACTAATCCCTGAAATACTGACCTTGCACTGCCGCTGAGAACACCCTTAATCAAGACATTCCCTTTTGTTTCTTCTACCTGGTGATATATTACAGGCGATATATCAAAGTGCTGTTTACCGCTCCCTGCAACAATACCATAGACATTGGAGCTTGCGCCTTTGCCTTTAAGTGTAATCTCGGTAAAGGACTTTGTCAGCCTTCCGCCAACATCCACCTGTGTCCAGTTTATCTTTCCATTCTTCTCCACATATATCCTGTGGATAGGTATATTGTAAGCACTCATACTGAGATTCTGCACATAACTATAATTAAGCTCTGCATCCTCACCGATAAACACCTCAACCATATTCCCCATCAGCACTTGACTTCCATTATCATCTGAATAATTCTCCTCTATAACCGATGCCCTTCCGCCACTTTCAACAATAACAATACTGTGGGGGAAATTTCCTGCTCTGCTTTTCATATTAGATATGATACGGAATGGGGTTTTTATATCAGAATTAGACGGCACATACAAAAATACGCCATCCCTCCATAATGCTGTATGGAGAGAGAGAAATCTTTCGGTATCTTTTAAAGGATATTTTGTGAGGAAATATTTTTTAATAATGTCAGAATGTTTTAGGAGTGCGGATTTTATATCTGTAAATATTACACCCTTGGTCTGCACATCTTTATCAAAGTCCAGTTCAATCTTAAATCCGTTATCCTGAGAGGCAACTCCTTCTATAATCTCGGTTAAATTCAGTTTGCTTATATCTGTCCTCATCCATGTTTCATTATCTGTATCTGTTGAAGGGGTATCCTGAAATCTCTGCCATGCCTCAAGCCTCTTTTCCTGCAACCAGAGCGGTTCACCAGCAACTTTTGATCTTTCTTCAATTAAATTTTGAATTTTTATAGACATAGGAATTTATAAAATCTTTTGCCACAGAGGCACGGAGACACAGAGGAAAACAATGAAAAGGAGAAAAAACAAAGTAACTATGGCTAAGGAATCCATGAAAACAGGAAATAATATTCCTCTATTCATGCTTTCCTAAGAGGAAATTAATTTTTATTTTCCCTTTTTCCATCTTCTCCCTTTCTCCTTCTATTTTTTATTTTTGTCTTTCTCCGTGCCTCAGTGTCTCAGTGGTTAAAATTAAGGTTTTACTTTTTTATCCCACTGCCCCTTCCATCTGAAGCTGTATCAGCCTGTTCATCTCAACTGCATACTCCATAGGCAATTCCTTTACTATCGGCTCAATGAATCCGCTGACAACCATTGCAGCAGCCTCAGACTCTGAAAGACCCCTGTTCATAAGATAGAATAACTGCTCATCCGTCACCCTGCTGACTGTAGCCTCATGCCCGATACTCACATTCTTTTCATCTATATCCATATATGGGTATGTATCAGACCTTGATTTATCGTCAAGTATCATTGCATCACATTTTACATTTGACTTAACACCATAAGCCCCCTTCAGCACCTTTACCAGACCCCTGTAGCTTGACCTTCCGCCATTCTGACTTATTGACTTTGAAACTATATTTGATGATGTATGCGGTGCCATGTGGATAACCTTTCCACCAACATCCTGATTCTGCCCCTTCCCTGCAATTGTAAGGGAAAGTATATCAGCCTTTGCACCCTTACCGTGCATGAATACAGCAGGGTATTTCATTGTAACCTTGCTTCCGAGGTTTCCATCCACCCACTCCATTGTTGCATCCTCATAAGCAACAGCCCTCTTTGTAACAAGGTTATAGACATTTTTTGACCAGTTCTGTATTGTTGTATATCTGAGCCTCGCACCTTTTTTAATTATTATTTCAACGACAGCAGTATGGAGTGAGTTTGTGCTGTATATTGGAGCCGTGCATCCTTCTACATAATGAACAAAAGAGCCCGGCTCTGCAATTATAAGCGACCTCTCAAACTGCCCCATATTCTGGGCATTGATTCTGAAATATGCCTGAAGAGGTATCTCAATATGAACCCCCTCAGGCACATATATA
>JACRGN010000059.1 GCA_016234205.1 Nitrospinota bacterium
CTATAATGTCATCCCATTTCCAGATACAGAACTTTTTGCGTGGATAGAAAGGGAAAAAAGATTTTTAGTTTCTCCAGAGAGTTATCTCAATGTCTTTTTGCATCTCAGTCAGACCCCTATCTTTGAAACAAGTGGGATGTCCTTATCTGAAAAGAAGATAGCATTTTGCCTTGCTGAAAAAGCCTCTCTCACTGTCAGAAAAAATTATATGAAAAGGCGGACAGGGAATAATAATATTAAAAATCTTATCCTTGACCTCTTATTTACAAATACAATCTATAACCTAATTGTAAAAGTACAACGATATAAATTATTTTCACTTCTGAAGAAGGTGATTGTAGGAAAATTCAATTTAAAGGGGAAAATTCATTCTAAATAGAGCTTGAATATATATGAGCTTATTTTAAGTCACGCGTATGAATCTTCTAATAATAACTCACGTCTTTCCTAATATCTGGGAAGTAAATAAAGGAATCTATGTGAGGGAGATGGAGGAATTGGCTAAACACTGCAATATTGCTGTTATTGCTCCTATCCCTTTTTATCGCAAAATAATCAACTTTTTAAAATCAAAACCAATTAAAAAGATACAAAATTGGAATGGATTTAATGCCCATTATCCAACTATCATAGCAATTCCGAAAGTTGGCGGCCCGTTATATGGGCTATTCTATTTTTTTTCAATACTAAAATTACTTTTTAAGCTGAAAAAAATTTTTAGTTCAGAAGTGATACTGAGTTATTGGGTATATCCAGATGGTTTTGCCTCTGTTTTAGCTTCTAAAATATTAAAACTTCCTGTGATCATTGTCGGATTAGGGAGCGACATAAACGAGATGCCTTCATCCTTTATCAACCGGAAACTTATCACATGGACATTGAAGAACGCCGATAGTGTTGTATCCCTTAGTGCCGCCATGAAAAACGAGATAATAAATCTGGGGATACCACAGGACAAGATAATGGTGGTCCCTAACGGCGTGGATGAGGCGCTTTTCTATCCTGCGGATAAACTATCGTCAAGGAAAAAGACAGGTCTTCCTATGGAAAAGAGGATTATACTATATGTCGGCAGGCTTAGCAGCGAAAAAGGTGTAAACCATCTTATAGATGCCGTCCCAAGGATAAGGGATAAGGAGCCGGATATCCTTCTTGTAATCATCGGTACCGGCGGTCTATTAAACAAGTTAATGTCACAGACAAAGGATTTAGGGATAGAGGGGAATGTCCTCTTTCTTGGGGAAAGACTGCATTCGGATATACCGGTGTATATAAATGCCTCTGAGCTGTTGCTCCTGCCGAGTTTGTGCGAGGGATGTCCCAATGTCGTGCTGGAGGCTTTAGCATGCGGTACCCCAGTTATAGCGTCGAATGTGGGAGGTGTCCCGGAGATAATTACCTCGGAGGATCTGGGGATGCTTGTCTATCCAGCAGACCCAGACGCGCTTGCTGATGCTGTCATCAAGGCGTTCAGTAAAAAGTGGGACCCAATAAAGATGTCTAAATATATTAAACACAAATTCGGGTCCTGGGGCACCAAGGCCAAGGCGATTATGGATATAGCGAATAAAACGAAAAACGGGTTGGCTGGGCAAAGATGAATATCCTATATCATTTCAGAACAAGAGGAACGGGGGGGGAAGGGGTGCATATAAGCGGCATAATCACCGCTCTCAGGAAGCTGGGATACAGGGTAGATACCCTATCACCCAGCGGGGTAGACCCTGTCCAGACAAAAGGGGAAAGCCCATATGGGCAGAAGAAAAAGGTTGATTTTTTCTCATGGATCAGCCTGCATATGCCCTATGTATTTTTTGAAGCCCTTGAAATCCTCTACAACATCGCAGATTATTTCCTGCTGCATAGAACCCTAAGAGGGAAAAGGGTAGATATGATATATGAAAGGTATGCCTTCTTCCTGTTTGCAGGGGTATTAACTGCAAGGAGAAGGAATATCCCAATTATTGTGGAGATAAACGAGATAAGCGGCCATGAAAGGGTAAGGAAACAG
>JACRGN010000015.1 GCA_016234205.1 Nitrospinota bacterium
GCAGACTAATTAAAAATGTAACCCTGTTAGTTATATCAGAGATAGACCTTGTTCCAGACGGAATAAACTCTGCAGATATTGCCTTTAACCCTGACGGAAGTTCAGTATTGAGCTTATTTATTATTTCATCTGTCATTATATGACCTTTAACCTCTGCATCAAAATATTCCCAGCGGCTCTCTATTCCTACAGGGAGTGCGAATCCAAAGGCTATCTTTGGATGGGGGTGGTATCCGTCTGAATATTGAAGAGGTATACCTGTCCTCCTGAATGCCCTGCTGAATGCCCTCCCTACTTCAAGGTGTGATAAAAATTTCATATCATCCTTTTTCTCATACCGTATTCTAACACGACTGTGTACAGATGAAGAAATTGCAGGTTGAGGAATAGTTTTGGGCACTGAGTCTTCTTCTCTCCCTTGACCCTTGACCCCTGCATCCTGACTCTTATTTAATATCAGGCACTTTTTGGGGTCAAGCCCGCAGCCGATACATCCTTCATAGCGGCAGTCAGAAGACAACATATCTTTAACCGATGCCTCAAATTCTTTATATAAAAATTTCTGGCTTATACCTGTCTTGATATGCCCCCACGGCAGAATTTCATCTTTATTAATATTCCTATTTGCATAAAATTCAGGATTAACCCCGCATCTGTTAAATGCCTCAGTCCACTTATTAAAATCAAACCTCTCAGTCCACCCGTCAAATTTACATCCCATCTCATGGGCAGCCTCCAGCACTTTACCCAGCCTTCTGTCACCCCTTGCAAATACCCCTTCAAGAAAACTTATCTCCACCTTATGCCATTTCATATTAATTTTTCTATTGGTTTTAAACTTTTTATGCAGATAGCTGAGTTTTCTCTTTAGACTATCCATCCCTTCCTGCCCGACCCACTGAAATGGTGTATGTGCCTTCGGAACTAAGGATGATATGCCAACATTTATATTCTTTATCCTCTTCTCCCTATTTAAAATCTGGGTGCAGATATTGTATATTCCCTCAATATCATCATCTGTTTCATAGGGGAGTCCTACCATAAAATACAGCTTTAGAGAATCCCACCCTGACGATGCAATTGAATTCACTGCTGAAAATATATCCTCCTCTTTAATCTTTTTATTTATTATATTCCTCATTCTCTGTGTCCCTGCCTCTATCGTAATAGTAAAGCCTGTCTTTCTCACCCTGCTGATCTCCTTTAATAGCTCCTGATTGAGTGTGTCTGGACGTAGAGAAGGTAAGGAGATAGATATCTTATCCTTTTCAAATTTATTCATAATTGCCTTTGCAAGAGGGGTAATATTGCAATAGTCTCCAGAACTCAGACTGCCAAGGGAGATTTCTTCATAGCCGGTATTTTTAAGTGTTTCCTGTAACAGTTCTTCAACTTTTTGAGGCGACCTCTCCCTCAAAGGGCGGTATATAATGCCTGCCTGACAGAACCTGCAGCCATGTGTGCAGCCCCTGTCTATCTCTACAGATACCCTGTCATGTATGAGTGATGTATATGGGACAATCTGTGATGTAGGATATGGAGAAGAATTCAGGTCATAGATTGTCCTTTTTTTTACCGAGTTATACCCCTCCTGTAAGCTGACTATCTTCTCAATAGTATTATCATCTTTATATGACACAGAGAAAAGGGACGGGACATAGATTCCTTCAATATCGGATAGATTTTTGAGAATCTCTTCTCTGCTGTCATTGCGAGGCGAAGGCGAAGCAATCCCTTTTAAAGTCTGGTACTTATCAATAAGTTCATGTATAACCTCTTCCCCATCCCCTATGACAAAGAGGTCAAAGAAATCTGATAACGGCTCAGGGTTAAACACACATGGTCCACCGCCGATGACAAGAGGGGTGTCATCCTTTCTATCTGCCTGTCTTAAAGGTATCCCCCCCAATTTTAAAATATTTAATATGTTCGTATAGCTGAGTTCGTATTGGAGTGTGAATCCCAGCATATCAAACTGATTTAAAGGGATAGAGGACTCAAGGCTTGCGAGGGGGAGATTATTTTTTACCAAGAGTTCTTCATAATCAGTATCAGGTGCAAATACCCTCTCTGCTGCTGCATCATCTCTTAAATTGATAATATGGTAGAGTATTTTTAATCCCAGATGTGACATTCCCATTTCATAAAGGTCGGGGAAGATAAGGGCAATCTTTGTTTTTACCTTTGACAAATCTTTATGAACGGAGTTTATCTCTTTCCCAATATATCGGGATGGTTTTTGAACCCTTTCAATCAAATCTTTGTAGTTCATAGGAGTCATATACTATAACAGATATACTATAACTAATTGAAAATTATATCAGGTAGTGTTAATATGAGTCAAACTCTTTGGCTATAATCTTTTGGAAGTCTCCCTTTTATGACAGATAAAAACCATATATCTCAAAAGATTTTAATTGTAGATGATGAGAAAGACATTCTTGACCTGCTCTCCAAAGTTTTCAAGAAAAATGGTTATGAGATTGATACAGCAAGAGACGGCATAGAGGCTTTAGAGAAGGCTAAGAGTTTTAAGCCCGCCCTGATACTTACAGATATAAAGCTGCCCAATATGGATGGCATTGAGCTTCTGAAGAAATTCAAGGCAATGGATTCCCCGCCTGAGATAATCCTTATGACAGGCTATCATGACCTCTATGACAGTACTGTGGATGCCCTTAAAATAGGCGTATTCCAATACATAAAAAAACCATTTACAGACTCTGATTTTATCCTCAGGATTGTAAAAAATGCATCTGAAAAGGTTAATCTCAAGATGGAGGTGGAGAGGGAGAAGCATCTGATATTGAACCAGAAGGAAATGCTGGAGAGATTGAGTTTCGAGATAGAATCGGCAAACCAGATTGCAGCAATACTCGCCTCATGGGAGTATTCTCTGGATGAAAAAATTGATAAAACCCTTCTCATTATTCTTAGCCAGATAGGTGCTAATAAAGGCTCGGTTATGCTATTAGATGAGACGGAGGAGCATCTCATAGTCAGGGCATCTACAAATAAAAATATATTGGGGGTTAAAAGTAAAATCACTGATAGCGGGATTGCCAACTGGGTTGCAAGAGAGGGGAAGCCAGTGTTTATTGAGGATATTAATGATGATGCGAGGTTTAAAAAGAAAAATGGGGAGTATAAATACAATGCAATCTTAAGCCTCCCTCTTACAATTAAGGGTAATGTTATAGGTGTTCTAAATGTAACCGATAAGGCAGGCGGGGCGCCATTTGAAGAAGAGGATCAGGATATCCTCCAGCGATTTGTAGACAGGATTGTAATCTTAATAGAAAATGCACAGCTCAATGAGAATTTAGAGAGAAAAGTTGAGGAGAGGACTCGTGAATTGGAAGAGACGCACAAAAAACTCCTTCATGCTGAAAGGCTGTCGGCTATAGGAAAACTGGCTGCAAATGTCGCCCATGAAATAAATAATCCCGTAACCGCTATCAATCTATCAGCTGGCATGATTGACAAGATTATGAATGATTTGAAGGCAACCCTGTCTAACGATGAGGCATTAGGAGTAAAGGCACAAAAGATTACAGAGGGTATCGAAATTATAAAAAGGAACACAGAAAAAATCTCCTACATTGTAAAGAATACACTCCAATATGCAAGAAAGCCAAAAGACGAGAAAGGGGAGGTAGATATAAATCAATTATTGGATAAATTTGTTGAGTTTGCTGAAAAGCAGGGGACACTATCAAGGATAAATATAATAAAGAATTTTTCACCAATAAATAAAAAAATATCAGCAATATCAGACCAATTGGAGCAGGTATTTTTCAACCTCATTACAAATGCAAGGGATGCAATGCCAAATGGAGGCACCATTACAATTTCTACCTGTATTAAAGATAAATCTGCAGAGATAACCTTCTCCGATGCCGGCCATGGGATACCCGAAGATAAAATAAGCAGTATCTTTGATCCCTTCTTTACTACAAAAGAGATAGGCAAGGGGACAGGTTTAGGCTTGTCTATATGTAAAGAGATAATTGAAGGGCATGGCGGCAATATAAGTGTAAAGAGTAAGGTTGGTAAGGGGACAGAGTTTATCATAAGACTGCCTGTAGTAAGCCCCATTAGATAATAGATATTCAATGGAATTATCCCCATTCAATAATAAATATCTAACGGGGTAAATTGAGAGTTATGAATCGTGAGTTAAGAGTTAGATTCCTTCAGATTCTTTTTTTTGTTTCAGCCTTCAGCCTTCAGCCTTCAGCCTTCTGTTTTGCTTATTCTATCAATACCCATGAAATAGATGTAACTATAGAACCATCAAGTCATAATCTGACTGCAATAGACAAATTTACAGTAAAAGCCACTCCTTCAAAAATGAAATTACTATTAAATGAAAATACAAGGCTTGAGGAATTAAAGCTCAACGGGAATATAACGAAATTTGAAGGAAGGACGAAAGAGAATCCGCTTTATAAGAAGGTCTATGAGGTTGATATTAAAATCCCTGAAGATATAAAAAAGAGTGGGGGCCTTACATTAGAAATAAAATATGCCATTACCTTTGATAAAAAACCTGAGAAGCCAAAATTCTCAAGGGAATTTATATCTGATGAGGCAATTGGATACATAGGTGAAGAGGAGACATTTCTATCACCTTCTGCCCTCTGGTATCCTGTAATGGAAGGGGGCAAAGACTTCGCTTATAAAATAAATATCACATCCGGGAAGGGTTATGAATATATCACAGCAGGTGACAGAATCGGGAGAGAAGAAAAGGGAGATAAAGTTATAAGCACCTTTCAATTCTTAAACCCTTCAGAGGAGATATTCCTTGTAGGGGGGAAGTATAAAATCTCCGAAGGGAGATATAATGAAATAAAGATATATACATACTTTTTCCCTGAAGACGAAGATTTATCAGATGGATATATTGAATCTGTAAAAAATTATCTAACACTCTATGAAGGGCTTCTCGGCAGATACCCATTTGGACAATTCAGTGTAGTCTCAAATTTTCTTCCAACAGGTTACGGCTTCCCGACCTTTACACTCCTTGGTCAGGAGATACTCCGCCTGCCATTTATAAAAGATACATCTCTGGGGCATGAGGTTCTTCATAACTGGTTTGGGAACTCTGTCTATGTAGATTATGAATCAGGAAACTGGTGTGAAGGGCTTACCACATATTTGGCAGACCATTATTACAAAGAAATGAAGGGTGAGGGGATTAATTACAGGAAGGAGATGCTGAGGGGTTATGATAACTATATAAATGAGGGTAATGATTTTTCACTCAGTGACTTCAAGAGCCGAACAGAGTCATTCACAAGGGCTATTGGATACAATAAATCTGCCTTTGTATTTCATATGCTCAGGATAGATATGGGGGATGAAAAATTCTTTACTGCCTTAAAAGAGATTATAAAGAGGCAGTCCTTTAAAGTAACCTCATGGAGAGACCTTCAAAAAATCTTTGAAGATGTAAATGGAGAGCCTCTCGGCTGGTTCTTTAAACAGTGGATAGAAGATACAGGCGCCCCATATATAAGGGTCAAGGGTCAAGTGGCAAGGGGCAAGGATACAAATGGAACTTTTGTTACCTCCTTTACTGTAACTCAGGATGAAAAGCCTTATATGTTAAATATTCCAGTGGAGATAAAGACAGAAAGAGAAAGGATAAGAAAGATTATAAAAATAAAAAATAAAGAGGAATCTATAAATATAAAAACAGATGATAGACCATTAGTATTAACTATAGACCCTGATGCAGACATATTCAGACATCTCCATAGAGAGGAGATGCCACCTACAATA
>JACRGN010000078.1 GCA_016234205.1 Nitrospinota bacterium
CAGTATAGACCATCTCAGGGTTAAATATATTACAGACGACCCAAAGGATAAAGAGGAATTTAACAGGATAATATCAAATATCAAAGAAGAGATTCAAAGGTTAAATAGTATGGTAGATAATTTCTTAAACTATGGAAAACCTATCAAACTAAAGATACAGATGTTATCCCTGACTGATATTATGAAAGAGGTAATTGCCCTTGCCGACGAAAAGTTGACGGAACAAATGATAAAAATAGAAATGAATTCCAATTCTGATATACCAAAAATACCTGCCGACAGTCAGCAGATAAAGACATGTTTTATGAATTTAATCATTAATTCTATTCAGGCAATGCCGAATGGCGGTAAAATAAAAATTGATATGATAGTATCAAACAGCAGAGCCTCTATAACGGTAAAGGATACACGGATATGAATAGAGTCACAAAATATCCCTAAGATATTTGAGCCATATTTTACAACAAAGGAGTCGGGTATCGGTTTGGGACTTGCCCTGACAAAAAGAATTGTAGAAGAACATGGGGGAAGCATAAATATAACAAGCGAAAATGGAAAAGGGACTATTGCCGCTATAGAGCTGCCTGTTGTGAGGGGGGTTGGATGAGAGAATGTAATATCCTCATTGTGGATGATGAGAAGGGACAAAGGGAGATATTGAAGACAATCATTCAGGGGGAGGGTTATGAGGTTATGACTGCCTCAAATGAGAGGGAGGCATTAAAGGCTATTGGGGAGGGGGTTTTTGATGCAATACTGACCGATTTGAAAATGCCAGGGGGTGACGGCACCCATCTCCTTACAAATATCTTGAAGGAGATGCCTAACACAAGTGTTGTCATAATGACAGCCCACGGCACCATTGACTCCGCTGTAGAGGCTATGAAATTAGGGGCATTTGATTACCTTACAAAACCGCTTGAGAGGGATGAACTGCTCGTAGTATTAAATAAGGCAGTAGAAAAGACAAAGTTATTGAACGAAAACACCCGTTTAAGAGAGCAGCTTGAAGATAGGTTCAAAATAGAAAATATCATTGGAAAGGACGGGAAGATGCAGGAGGTCTTGAAAATTATAAAGAAGGTCTCAAACAGCAATTCCACTGTCCTGATATTCGGAGAGAGCGGGACAGGAAAAGAGCTGGCAGCAAAGGCAATCCATCATAACAGTCCACGGAGGGATAAGCCCTTTATGGATATAAACTGTGCGGCTATCCCTGAGACACTCCTTGAGAGCGAATTGTTCGGCTATGAAAAGGGGGCATTTACAGGGGCATCTACAAGAAAGATGGGACTATTTGAGTCGGCAAATGGCGGAACCCTCTTCATGGATGAGATTGGAGACATGGGTATAGGGCTTCAGGCAAGGCTTTTGAGGGCAATTCAGGAAAGAGAGATCAGGAGAGTTGGAGGAAAAGATAATATCAAGATAGATGTCAGGATTATATCTGCAACAAATAAAAATATTGAAGGCGAGATAAAAGAAGGGAGGTTCAGGGAAGACCTCTACTATAGGCTGAATGTTATAGCCTTCCGAATACCGCCATTGAGGGAGAGGATGGGAGATGTTCCTGAGCTTGTCAGTTTTTTTATAAGTAAATATAACAAGTCATTGGGAAAGAAAATAAATGGTATATCAGACAATGCATTAAATCTTCTCATAAACTACTCCTGGCCCGGAAATGTCAGACAACTTGAATCTGTGATTGAAAGGGCAGTCCTGCTTACTGATGGAGCAGTGATAGAGACGGACACACTTCCTCCTGAAATTTTTAATAAACCGATTCAGATAGGAAAGATAGACTTTGATATCCCAAATGACGGCATATCCTTTGAAGAGCTTGAGAGAGAGGTATTGCTAAAGGCGATGAGAAAATCAAATTGGGTTATAGCAAAGTCAGCACAACTCCTGGGGATGAGTTACAGGACACTCCAATACAGGCTTAATAAATTTGGCATAAAAAGGGAATCATAACCCAAATGGTATGCCAATATACCAAATAGGATAAAAACAGCTTCTCCTCTGCATCATATATTAATAACCGTACCTCTTAACTCCTTATTATAATTAACTTTTCCATAAATTTAATATTCTTGGCACGATTAGTGCTATTTTATTCAAAGAAAGAAAGGGGGTGAAAAATAATGAAAAAGATAGTTAGTTTAATGATTGCTTTTGCTTTAGTTTTCTCTTTTGCAGGTTTAGTCTCTGCTGCCAAGAAGTCACCTATGAAGGTCATGCAGGCTTCAGGTGAGATAACCGCAGTTGATGCCACAGCAAATACCTTCACACTAAAGACAAAGAAGGGGGATATAACCTGTGAGGTTGGTGCCGATGCTAAGATTACATCAGGGAAAGAATCCAAAACCCTTGCAGATGTTAAGGTTGGCGATAAGGCAGCCTGCAAGTATGCAATGGAAGGGGATAAACATATCTGCAAGTCCCTTGATATTAAAGCTGCTAAATAACTTTAGATGATTTGAGACAATATGATTTTTTCCGCTGTCAGCAAAAAATCTGATATGAAAGGAGGTGAGACAATGAAAAAACTTATTACACTATTAGTCGCTATTTCGCTTTTCACAGTATCTATGACAACCATACCTTCTCTGGCTGAGGCAAAGAAGAGGAGTAAGGTAGAAAAGTCAAAGAAGGTAGAGAAGCCGGCTGAGAAGCCTGCTGAAAAGCCAGCTGAAAAGCCAGCCGAAAAGCCTGAAGAAAAACCAGCTGAAAAGGCAACAGAAACAAAGACAAAGAAGTAAGGCAATAAAAAACCTACCCTCAGATTACCGGGGGTAGGATAAACTTTCATTACGCAATGTGGTAGCCGCAGGCTTTATGCCTGCGTAAAATTCACGCAACCATAAAGAGCCTGCCCCGAACTTGTTTTGGGGTTGCGGCTATCAAAGTGAGTTTGTTAAGCCTTTACATCTATCAGAGTTGAGACCCCTCCTTTTGAACTTTCCGATTTCTGGGCTGATGCAGACTCTTTAGACTCCACATCGTTATCTCCGTCGGCATCTTTAGCTGTTGCCGCATTTACATTCGGCATGGTTTTTAAGGGTTTCTTTACATTCTGGGACTGTGCTGCATTTGTCAACGACGCTCCGTCAATTTTCATTGCATCTCCTCCATTAAGTAAGGGGTTATTATCTCCTGAACTCTGCTAATCCTGAAATTATACAACCTTTATCTTTTACCCGGATGTCTTACTGGACGGGGATGTCTTATCGGCCTGGGATGAATCGCTCCAACTCCACCTACCTTCATAAAACTCACCTCCTTTTCTTAAGTTATCATACTCATTACAGTTTATTTATCGGTAAGTGGATTATAAAACTTAAATATTTATCTGAAGTCAAGGACACTCATAACTGCATTTTAATCTGCCTTTTTCTCCCTCATCCTCAAAAACGGCTCAAACAAATCTATTGGAATCGGAAATATGGTTGTTGTGGCATTTTCTGATGCAATCTCACGGAGTGTCTGTAAGTATCTAAGCTGTAATGCTGAAGGCTGTGTGGCTATTATCGCTGCGGCATCTGTTAGTTTCTGTGCCGCCTGATATTCACCCTCTGCATTTATCACCTTTGCCCTCCTCTCCCTCTCTGCCTCAGCCTGCTTAGCCATCGCCCTCTGCATCTCCTGAGGCAAATCCACATGCTTTACCTCCACATTTGTTACCTTTATACCCCACGGGTCAGTACGTTTATCAAGTATTATCTGAAGATTTGCATTTATCTTATCTCTCGCAGAGAGCAGCTCATCCATATCTGCGGCACCAAGGATGCTCCTTAATGTTGTCTGGGACAACTGAGATGTTGCGTAAAGGTAGTCTTCAACCTCAATTACAGCCTTCTCTGGATTGATGACCCTGAAATACACAACTGCATTTACCTTCACCGATACATTGTCTCTTGTTATTATATCCTGTGGTGGGACATCCAGGGCTATTAACCTTAAGCTAACCTTCACCATTTTATCAATCCCAGGCCATACAATAATCAATCCAGGACCCTTCGTACTTAAAAATCTACCGAGCCTGAAAATTACACCCCTTTCATATTCCTTTAATACCCTTATCGCTGACAATATTAAAAAGGCGATGACTATAATAAATATTGGTATTCCACCCATATAAACCTCCCAAATAAATTCAGGTTAAGGATGAGGCTAAGGTTAAGAAAATTCTCAACCTAAACCTTGACCTTAACCTGTAACTTCAATCCCTCCACTCCTGTTATCACCACTTCACTCCCGCTTTTGATTTCATCACTGCTGTGGGCATCCCATAATTCACCGTGGACAAAAACCTTGCCATCTCCTGGTGAGCCTGCCGAACCCATTATATCTGATTGAGTAATACCCACTTCTCCTACCAGTCCCTCCTTTCCAGTTGTTGGTTTTTTCCGCTGTACCTTTATACCTGCACCTACCAGAAACAGGAAAAAGGCTGCAGTCCCTGCAGCAGCAGGCAGAATCAGATACAGGGAGATTTTCATATATGGAGCAGGAGATTCAATCAGCATAATTGAGCCAAGGACTAAAGATATAATCCCGCCAAGTGTAAGGGCACCATAACTAACCACCTTTATTTCAAGAATAAATAGGATGATACTAAGTAATATTAGTAATAACCCTGCATAATTTACAGGGAGTGCCTGTAGTGAATAAAATGCCAGTATGAGTGAAATAGCACCAACTATCCCAGGCAATATCGCTCCGGGGTTTGAGAGTTCAAAAAAGAGTCCATAAAAACCAAGGAGCATAAGCATATATGCAATATTCGGATTTGAGAGTGTATCAAGGATCCTCTGCCTTAGGCTCATCTCAACATATTTCAATTTTATCCCCTCTGTATTTATACTCTTTGCCCCTCCTTCAACTTCTACCTTTCTGCCATTTATCTCTTTTAAGAGTAAATTTATATTCTCACTTACTATATCTATTACATTCTCCTTCTTAGCCTCATCCTCAGAAATAGAGACACTCTTTCTTACTGCCTTCTCAGCCCAAGTCTCATTCCTACCCCTTTTTTTTGCAAGAGAAACAATATAAGCTGCCGCATCATTTTCAACTTTTTTTGACATCTCCCTGTCCATCTTCGCCCCCATATTAACGGGATGGGCTGCACCAATATTTGTCCCTGGTGACATAGCAGCTATATGGGCTGCAATAGTTATAAATGCACCTGCAGATGCCGCCCTTGAACCGCTGGGGGATACATAGACGACTATCGGAACACCTGATGCCATCATCTCTTTTATTATCATCCTCATTGATGTGTCAAGACCACCGGGTGTATCAAGCTGTATGATTAAAAGCTCTGCATTGCTTATTGATGCCTCTTTTATGCCATTGATAATATACTCAGCAGAAACTGGATTTATTACACCGTCAACTTTTAAAACTATGGCATGCCGAACTTCCCCTGAAACAAGTTCAGGGTAAGATGGTATCTGGAGGAAAAGCAATGACAGGAGTATGAGAAAATAGCTTATGTTCTTCTTCATAAATCATTTTAACTTGTCTTTGTATGAATAATCTAATACAATAAATCCCTCAAAGTCAAGGCAGAACAAAAACTCAACAGCCACAGAGAACACAGAGATTTTAAAAGCGGTTTAAACCGTTTAAGCCGTTTGAACTGTTTTTAATGAGTCTGTGCCCTCTGTGGCTAATTTTTATAAGTTCTTTGCCTTATAAAAAATTGGAGGATACATGAAAAAGGCACTCATTACAGGCATCACAGGACAGGATGGCTCATATCTGGCGGAATTTTTACTGGATAAAGGCTACAAGGTTGCCGGCATGGTAAGAAGGGCTTCAACCGAGAGCTTTGAAAGGATAGACCATATCAAGGGTAGGATTGAGTTAAAGCAGGCTGACCTGCTTGACCAATTATCCATAATTGATGCCATAAAGGAATCCGAGCCGGATGAGATATATAATCTTGCTGCACAGTCCTTCGTCCCTACATCATGGACCCAGCCCATCCTTACCGGAGAATTCACAGCCCTGGGGGTTACGAGGATGCTTGAGGCGATAAGGCATATAAATAAAAAAATAAAATTTTATCAGGCGAGCAGCAGTGAGATGTTTGGAAAGGTTCAGCAGGTGCCTCAGACTGAAAAGACTCCATTTTATCCCCGAAGCCCATACGGTGTTGCAAAGGTCTATGGACACTGGATAACTGTGAACTATCGGGAGAGTTACAATATATTTGCCTGTTCAGGCATACTTTTCAATCACGAATCTCCGCGAAGGGGTCGTGAGTTTGTTACAAGAAAAGTAACAGAGGGTGCAGCCAAGATAAAACTTGGACTGGCAAAGGAACTCAGGCTCGGCAATCTTGAGGCAAAAAGGGACTGGGGATATGCAAAAGATTATATAAGGGCAATGTGGCTTATGCTTCAGCAGAAAGAGCCGTCAGATTATGTTATCGCTACAGGAAAAGAACATTCAGTTCAGGAATTGGTTGAGATTGCATTCGGCCACCTTGGACTCAAATGGAAGGATTATGTTGTGATAGACCCTGCACTTTTGCGTCCGGCAGAGGTAGACCATCTTGTTGGTGACCATTCAAAGGCAAAGAAGGAATTGGGATGGGAGCCTCAGGTATCATTTCAGGAATTAATAGAGATGATGGTAGAGGCAGATTTGGATAGACTGAAAAAGTAAAAAACAGTCTAAGAGACTAATAGTCTAAAAATATAAAACCTCTTAGACTCTTAGACTTTTAGACTTTTAGACTCTTATCTATGCGTATTCTCATTACAGGCATTACAGGCTTTGTCGGTCATCACCTGTCTGAGCTTTTTATAAAAGAGGGATGTGATGTATCTGGAACAGCCTTTTCCTCAAAAGATTTGATTTTTGAAAAGGCAAGGATATTCAAATGCGACATAAGGGATGCTGACAATATCAAAAATATCGTATCAGAAGTAAAACCACAGCAGATATATCATCTATCCGCCGTATCATACCCACCTGACTCTTTAAAAAATCCAAAAATAACCTATGATATAAATTTCTACGGCACAATGAATCTTTTGGATGCAGTAAGGGATTCTGGGCTGAATTCAAAAATATTGTTTGTAGGCTCAGCAGATGAATATGGTGTTATATCCGAAAGCACACCTGCCAAAGAAGATTTCCCATTGATACCATTAAGCCCTTATGCCGTAAGCAAGACAGCAGCAGACCTTTTATCCTATTCCTATGTCAAGAGATACGGCATGAATATAGTGAGAGTTAGACCGTTTAATCATACAGGGCCAGGCCAGAAATCAATCTATGTATGCTCGGACTTTGCAAGACAGATTGCAGAGATTGAGTCAGGGGTAAGAGAACCTGTAGTTTATACAGGCAATCTTGATATTCAGAGAGATTTTACTGATGTAAGAGATATGGTACTTGCATATAAACTTGCAATTGAAAAGGGGGCAAGCGGTGAAGCATATAATATTTGTTCGGAGAGGTCTTATTCTATACGCTGGATTCTCGATACACTTTTAAAATTTGCCAGGCTGTCTGTTGAGATAAGAGAGGATAAAACAAAATTAAGGTCAACAGATATTACAACTATAAGAGGTGATTGCAGTAAATTTAAAGCATCAACCGGCTGGAAACCCGTAATCCAATTTGAAAAAACCCTTCGTGATTTGCTTGACTACTGGAGATGCAAGATGCAAGTTGCAGAATGCAAGACTTGAAACTTGTGACTTGCAACTTGTAACTCACTATATGACCCTGCTCTTAAATTTCAGCTATTTCCTTTACTTCTACTCCCTCTGGATGGTGGAATCATTTCTCCCTATCTATTTTAAATCCATTTCCATTTCTGATAAAGGGGTAGGCTTTCTTGTAGGTGCATTCGCTGCCTCTTCATCCATCAGCATTATCCCTGCCGGTTTTGCATCAGACCGACTATCAATATATTCTATTGTAAGATTCGGTATTTTACTTTTTATCATATATCTAATTGGCTTAATAATATCTAACTCGTTATTAAATCTATTTATATTTACTCTTATCGGGGGTTTAGGTTCAACACTCATAAATATCGGATTAAGCACCTCATTCTACAAGGGGCTTGAAGAAAAGGGGAGGAGCAGTAGAATAGGCTGTTTCTTTCTTAGCTCTTCAACCGGTTATTCGTTAGGGCCGCTATCCGCAGGCTATTTACTACACTGGTCAGATATGCAATCGGTATTTGCTGCCGGACTTATAGGTATATCCATCCTCCTAATCTTTTCATTTTTCATGAAGGAGAAATGCATATCAAAAGCAGAAAAGGCAGAGAGTTTAAAGTTGTCAGATTATACATCAATCTTTAAGCAATACAAGATAATCTTCCTTCTGCTCTCCGTATCTGTGGTAGGCATACACCTTGGTGCAGAGCAGTCTTCATTAAGTCTGTTTCTTAAAATGAACCTTAATCTGCAAGATAAAGCTATCGGAATTATATTTGCATGTGTCGGATTATGGGTCGGATTTTTAATATACATATCAGGAAGGGTCTTTGATAATGATAAAAATATCGTGCTGCTTATATGGACTGGAATGATTATATCAGGTGTTTTTCAGGTTGCCACTGCATATACTCATGGATTTCGGGATGTTCTTACAATACGGCTGCTTCACACTGTCGGCGATTCTTTTACAGTCCTCTGCAATGGAATACTCACATCCATTGTTTTCAAGGAAATATATATGGGCGGCGGGGTAGGAATAGTTCAGGGTTTCAGAATGGGGTCTATATTCCTTGGTGCAACAACCTGCGGGGTTTTAAACGGAATCTACGGCTATCATATAAACTTCATAATAACAGGCATATTATCACTTCTATTCGGTATTTCTGTCCTGCTCTCAAGAAAGAGGCTGCAGACTGTTATTTTTTCTCCCTCTCAACAATGAACAATGCCGTCTTTGCAACTTTTGCATTATCCTTTTTGCATCCCTTGGGACATAAGACAGGCTTACCTTCATGAGTTAATTTGTAAAATTCATCCTTTGAAATTAAGAAAAGACTCCCGCACTCCCTGCATGTCACAAAGGCAGAGGCACTCTTTCTCCTCGTGCCCTTCCTTCTGGCTTGAAATACCCTCTTCTCCTTCCCCGATGCCTTATATTTCGGGTCTACATTTATCCTCCTCTCACTCCCATTTCTTCTATCATTACTTCTTCGTTCAGTTGCCTGTGTCATTTTTATTAATCCTCCTTACATGATTCATTAAGCCATGATATATAATCAGGTGAGCCGTCAACAATGGGAATGGCAATAATCTCAGGGACTTTATAACTGTGATTTTTCTTTACATAATCTGCTAATTGATTAAAGAGCCCTCCCCTGCTCTTCACAATCATAAGCACCTCATTCTCCTGACAAAGTTTCCCTTCCCAGAAATATATGGACTTTAACTGCTGCACAATATTTGCACATGCAACAAGTTTCTCCTCTACAAGCCCCCTGCCAATCTTTTCTGCTTCTTCAATAGAACTGGCGGTAACGAATACAACAATAAAATCAGTTTTAGCCACAACAACCTCCAATTAATCTCAGATTATGCATTAACCACAGATAACCACAGGTAAACACTGATAAAACAAAAACTTATTATATCTTTTTCTAATTCATTGAATAACCTGTGTTAATCTGTGTTTACCTGTGGTTTCACGCATTTTTTGGGTTAATCTCTCACTTGATTCGGGACAATTTTGCAAGATAATTACCTACATAAAACTCCACAATGCCAATGAGACTTAGATTGAGAAGTGCCCCCATTCTCGTATTACCAAAAAACAGCATAAAGACATACAACATCGTGGCAAACCCCATTGTCTGTAAAACAAGACCCGAATAGTATAAAAGAACCTTCATAAAAAGTGTCAGAGCGTCAAAGTGTCATAGTGTCAGAGTTCTTTTACTTTGACCCTCTGATACTCTGATACTTTGTTTACCGCTTCTCCTATCAGGTCATACTCCATTGCCTTTGTAATCTTTACTGGCAGAATATCCCCTGCCCTTACCTCACTCTTCTCTATATAAACAACACCATCAATCTCCGGTGCCTGGGTCTGCATCCTCCCGCTTATCAGAAATTCATCACTACCGGTTGTCTCCTCTACAATCACATCTTGAGTAGTGCCAATAAACTTTTTATTTTTCTCAAGCGATACTCTCTTCTGAATCTCCATTATTGCATCTTTCCTTTTATTTTTCACATCTTCTAAAACATGATTCGGTATTTCGGCAGCCTTTGTCCCTTCCTCTGGCGAATATGTAAATACACCAAGGTGCTCAAACTTCATTTCCTTTACAAAGCTTGAAAGATGCTCAAAATGCCTGTCTGTCTCACCAGGGAAGCCAACAATAAATGCTGTCCTGATTGCAATATCTGGAATGGCATCTCTTATCTTATATATCAAATCCCTTATCTCTCCCTCTCTCTCCTGTCTCATCATTGCCTTTAAAATATCATCGTGGCTGTGCTGTAAAGGGAGGTCTAAATATTTACATATCTTTTCCTCATTTTTCATTATTTCTATAATGTCGTCATTTAAAAATGTCGGGTAACAGTATAAAAGCCGTATCCATCTCACTCCATCAATCTTAATCAACCTCTTAAGCAATTCTGACAGCCCATTCTTAAGTCCTGTATCTGCACCAAACATAGTAGTATCCTGAGAAATGAGATTTAGCTCCTTCACACCTTTATCTGATAGTATCTCTGCCTCCCTTACAATTGAATCTACATTTCGGCTCTTAAATGGTCCACGGATTTTTGGAATAATACAAAATGAGCACCTATTTGAACATCCCTCAGCAATTTTTACATAGGCAGTGTAGCGGGGTGTGGTTAAAACTCTATGTGTATTTTCATTAAAATCAAAAACAGGCTCTCTGACCTTTGATTTCTTAATACCATTTTTAGATTCTATCATCTCTGCCACACCCTTAAAATCCCCGGCACCTACAAGATAGTCAATCTCAGGTATCTCTTTAAGCAGTTCATCCTTATACCTCTGTGACAGACAGCCCATAACAACCAATTTCTGGCAGTTACCCTTTCTTTTATATTCAGCCATTTCCAATATGGCATCTATTGACTCCTCCTTTGCAGAATCAATGAAGCCGCAGGTGTTGACAATTATCACATCCGCATCTCCTTCATCGGATGTAACAGAGTAACCCTTATCTGCCAGGCTCCCCAATACAATCTCACTATCAACAGTATTCTTCGGGCATCCAAGACTCACCATGCCGATTTTTTTCAAGTCTTTACTCATTTTTTTATTATAGCATAGTTTTTTTATTGTTCTTTAAGGTAAGTTTCTTTAGAATAGTGCGATGGAAAAGCTATCTGTAACTATAATCACATTCAATGAAGAGAAAAATATAAGGGATTGTCTTGAGAGTGTAAAGTGGGCTGATGAGATTGTAGTCATTGATTCATTCAGCACTGATAAGACTTTAGAAATCTGCAGGGAATATACAGATAATGTTTATCAAAATAAATGGCCCGGATTTGTTGAA
>JACRGN010000081.1 GCA_016234205.1 Nitrospinota bacterium
ATTGCTCTGGGCGGGCGGGATCATGGCATTTGTTGCGGATATGCCTCAGCTTGGCATCGCAATATTTCTGGTTATCATCATAAATGCAGTATTCAGTTTCTGGCAGGAATACAAGGCAGAGAGGGCTGTTGATGCCCTTCAGAGACTATTGCCGAGGAAGGTTAAGGTGATAAGGGATAGTATTATTAAAGAAATAGAGGCGTTACAGATTGTGCCCGGAGACCTCATAGAGCTTTCTGAAGGGGACAGCATACCCGCAGATGGAAGGCTTATAAATGCCGAGGCGATGCGTGTTGATAACAGCCCCCTGACAGGGGAGAGTAAGCCTATTTACAAGGTTGCTGAGCCTGTTGTAGATGGTAAAAACTTTATATGGACAGAACTGCCGAATCTTGTATTTGCAGGGACAGCCGTTCTGTCGGGGAGCGGCAGGGTTGTTGTTACTTCAACCGGGATGGATACAGAGATAGGGAGGGTTGCATATCTTGCACAGGCAATAAGAGCGGAGATGAGCCCCCTTCAAAAGGAAATGGTGAATGTAACAAAGGTTGTTACCTTAATTGCAATAGCACTCGGTGCACTCTTCTTTTTTCTTGGGTTTAGTATTGCAGGGCTTACATTTGCAGAGAGTTTTATATTTGCAATAGGGATAATTGTTGCAAATGTTCCTGAGGGGCTTCTGCCGACAGTCTCCCTATCCCTTGCTATGGGTGTCCAGAGGATGGCAAGGAGGGGTGCAATAGTTAAAAAGCTCTCTGCGGTTGAGACGCTCGGCTCTGCAACAGTTATATGCACTGACAAGACAGGGACATTAACAACGAATCAGATGTCTGTTAAAAACCTTTTTGTTAATGGCAGGCTGATAGAAGTTACAGGGGGAGGTTACGAGCCGAAAGGTGAATTTCTGTATGATGGAAAGCCAATCACAAGTGATGATTTTAAAAGAGATGGCATTGACAATCTGCTGACTGCATCTGCACTCTGTAATAATGCAAATCTATATCCACCTTCAAAAGAGGCGTCTTATTGGAGGGTTATTGGCGACCCTACAGAAGGGGCATTATTAAGCCTTGCTGAAAAGGGAGGCTTGAAGGTAGAGACTTTGAGGAGTGAAAATCATAGGGTTGCACATCTGCCTTTTGAGAGTATGAGAAAGAGGATGACAACAATACATAACCCCCCCACCCCTCCCTCCCCCGCAAGGGGGGAGGGAAATAGGGAGGGTGCAAAATTTATTGCCTATGTAAAAGGTGCACCAAAGGAGACCCTGAGTTTATGCACAAAAATATATTTAGATGAGAATGTAGTAAATCTTACAGATGAGGAAAGAGAGATAATCCTGAAGCAGAATGACAGTATGGCAGAAAAGGGGCTTCGTATCCTATCTGTAGCCTGCCGTGAGATGGGATTCCAAAAGGAATATACAGTTGAGGAAACAGAGAGAGATTTGACATTTATAGGGCTCGTTGCAATGTTTGACCCGCCAAGGGCTGAGGTTAGAAAAGCTGTTCAAGAATGTCACTCGGCAGGTATAAGGGTTATAATGATTACAGGTGATTATGGTATCACTGCAAAGACTATTGCAGGACAGGTTGGTATAGGAGGAAAAGAGAGTAAGGTTATTACAGGTGAAGAGCTTAACCGTTTTTCCCATCGGGAATTAAAGGAGATTCTTAAAAAAGAGGATATTATATTTGCAAGAGCTGCACCAAAGGATAAATTGAGGATTGTCTCCGCCCTTCAGGATAATGGCGAGATTGTAGCAGTTACCGGCGATGGTGTTAATGATGCCCCTGCCCTTAAAAAGGCAGATATCGGGATTGCAATGGGGATTAGGGGGAGTGATGTGGCAAAGGAATCGGCAGAAATAATCCTGTCAGATGATAATTTTGCAACTATTGTGGATGCTGTGAGGGAGGGTAGGGGGGTCTACGCAAATATTAAAAAATTTGTTACATACATCTTTGCCAGTAATATTCCTGAGATTGTCCCGTTTATAGCCTTTGTTATATTCAGGATACCCTTGCCCCTTACAGTGATGCAAATCCTTGCCATTGACCTCGGCACTGATGTTGTTCCAGCCCTTGGACTTGGTGTAGAGCCGCCTGAAAAGGGGATAATGAATCAGCCGCCGAGGCCGAAGGATAAGAGACTCCTTGATTTTAAGCTACTTACAAGGGCATATCTGTTTTTAGGGCCGATTGAGGCTATTTTATGTATGTCAGGTTTTTTCTTTGCATATTGGTTAAGGGGATGGCAGCCCGGCACGAATATGCCTTCATCAGGTATCATATATGTCACGGCAACAACAATGAGCCTTGCAGGGATTGTTGCCTCTCAGATTGGGAATGTATTTGCGTGCAGGACAGAGATGGAGTCTGTATTAAGTGCGGGTTTTTTAAAAAACAGATTGATACTTATAGGAATTGCTATAGAGGTTATTCTAATTCTAATCCTTGACTATACGGCTTTATTCCAGAAGGTATTTGGTCTTGCACCTCTACAGTTGAATGACTGGATGTTCCTTTTAATCTTCCCTGTTGTTGTGCTTACAGCAGATGAGATAAGAAAATACGGAATCAGGAAATTATAAAAATTTGCCACAGACTTTCACAGACTAAAACCTTTTTTTGAAATATTTATCTGTGTTTATCTGTGTAAATCTGTGTCCATCTGTGGTTTCAGTTAGGTTTTTGTTATTTATGCAATCTCTGAAAATGCCTTAACTATATTACCCTTTTCCCTCTTACAGTAATATAAAGCCTGCTCAGCCTTATTGATTAAGTCTCTTTCATTCACGGCATCTGCAGGATAGGTAGTCAGGGCTATACTCAACAGAAGCCTCGGTTCTTTACTTTCAAATGAGGTCTTCTCTACCTTACTTCTTATATTCTCTGCAATCTTTTTCGCCTCGCCATTTTCACATGATGGCATAACTATGGCAAACTTGGCTCCGCCGTATCTTGCAGGGATATCAATATCCCTCACATTTTCTTCAATAATCTTTCCAATAACCTGCAATGCGGAATCCCCCTTTATATGACCGTTTATGTGATTATAGTCTTTCAGGTGGTCAACGGAGATGACACACAGGGAGAGATGACTTTTATCATGTGTTGCCCTTTTTATTTCATGGAGGAGTGATTCATGGAAATATCTATAACTGTATAGTTTTGTAAGCCCGTCATAATTTGATACCTGACGAAGCTGGTCTTCAAGTCTCCCATATTCTACTATTACAGTGAGGAGATTAACAAGCTCTACGAAGATCCGTATGTCCTCATCCGAAAATGCATCCTTCTCCCTGCTGTCCATATAGGTAAACCCGACCCATTTATTCCCATGTTTCATAGGGACTGAGAGGAGTGTCTTGTATTCATATTCAAATTTATAAAGCCCTCTTTTTTTGGAATCGTTATTTTCACTTATCAAGAGATATTTCTGCTGATTTGAAATATCCTTGAGTAATTCCTTTTTTTCATCCACCTGAAGGTGTTTTATGAAATCCCCGCTTAAACCCCTTGAAGTGATGACCTTTATATGAAAAGATTTTTGTCCTTTGGTTAAAATGGCTATTGACTGGCATTTGAAGAGTTCTTTTACGATATCGGCTGTGAAACTCAATACCTCTTCGGCTGTGTAGCCTGCATTGATTTTATCAAGAACCATCTGAATCAGCTGTAATTTCTTATCTCTATTTTCCACTCAAACCTCCCATAATTTAGGAAATTATAAAAATTTGCCACAGAGGCACGGAGACACGGAGAAAATATCAAAATGTTTTTTATAAGGAAACCAAGAAACCATGAAAAACATTTCTATATTCATGGGTTCCTTATAAATTATTTTTTTCTTTGCTCTGTGCCTCTGTGTCTCTGTGGCTAATCAGGTCTTTGTTCTTGAATAATATCAGATGTGAAAAACCAAAGTCAATTGATTAAATTGACACTTAAGTTAAAGGATTATATATTAGGCTCAGAAAAGACGGTATATTTAGAAGAGGGGTAATATGGAAGAGATTGAATTTCTAAATTCTTTGAGAGAGAAGGAAAAAGAACTGGATAGCCTCCTTAAGCAGGCAAGGACAGAGGCACAGCAGATAAGGGAAAAGGGAATGAAGAGTGCAGAGGAGTTGAAGGCATCTTTCAACATTGAGATGGAAAAACTAAAGGAGAGGTATCTTGAGGAAAATAAGATTAAAGCTGAGAACGATATAGATGAGATGAGGATAAAGGCAAAAAAAGATGCAGATGCTCTGCGGAATAGAGGACGGCAGAATACTGAAAAAGGGATAGAATTTATTATGAAGGCAATACTACCATAGTCTAAGAGTCTAAAAGACTAAAAGTTATCTCTACTCTTAGACTCTTAGACTTTTAGACTGTATTAATTTTATGATTCAAAAGATGAGTAAAATCCAGATAATCGGCAGTCGGCGGATAATGGAGGAGGTTATAGAGTTTCTCCATTCCATGTCCATGCTCCATGTGGACATTATCCCAGAGGATATGAGAGAGGGCATATCGTATCACATCATTCCACTGCAGAGGGATGAGATAGCTATTAAAGAGAGGGCTGAAAAGATGCTAAAGAAGCTTAAAGATTTGATGCTCCTCCTTTATCAGCCTTCAGCCCAGCCGGTAAGCAGAGAGAAGAGATTCATTGTAACAAATATTGTTTCAGAAGGGGTGATGTCGGATTACAATATTCTGGAGGCTAAACTGAGAGAACTCCACAAGAAGAGGTCTGAATTAACAGAGAGGCTTTCGCTTCTGGAGAGATATGAAAGGATATTGAAGGGTCTTGCCCCACTTATTTCCAAGCTTAGCGGATTTAAAAATATTGAATCCACAGGCCTTATAATTGACAGGGATAAGGCAGGGGTCATCCCTTTAATGGAGGTTGAGATTAGCCGTATTACAGAGGGCGGGTATCAGATTTTCAAGAGGGAGCTGGATGAGAAGAGTATAGGTGTAATCCTTACATATCAGAAAGACTATGATGAGGGGGTCAGGGGGCTTCTTTCAGAAGAGGGTATCAGTGAAATCAAGCTGCCGGCAGATTATGCGGGCCTCCCCTTTTTTGACGCATTAAAGGAGATGGTGAGGAAGAAAGAGGAGATTCCGAAGGAGATAATGGATATTGAAGCAGAGCTTAACAGATTGTCTGATGAATGGTACTGGAAAATTGAAGAGCTTATTGATGTGCTTCAAGACCTTATAGATGAGTTTAAGACACTTGATTACTGCACAGGAACAAAATACTGTTTTTTCATCTTCGGATGGGTTCCAAAGAGCTATCTGCCAAAGTTAAGCAGTACCATAAAAGAGAGGTTTGACGACAAGGTAGTGATAAGGGAGCTTGAGATAATGGGGGAAGAGATAGAGAGGGTTCCGGTATCTATCAAGAATCCGAAGCTCGTTAAGCCCTTTGAGATATTCATGAGGGTTCTCCCTCCTCCCAGATATGATTCCATAGATCCGACTCCATTTTTGGCAATATTTTTTCCTGTCTTTTTTGGTCTTATACTCGGAGATATGGGGCATGGCATAGTCATCCTCATTATTGTCGGGTTACTATGGCGTAAATATAAGGAGAGGGCTGTAGTTCAGGATTTGCTGAAGGTCTTTTTTCTATGCTCTATCTATACCATAATATTTGGATTTTTATTCGGCGAATTTTTTGGCGAGCTTGGGGAGAGATTAGGGATACATCCAATCGTCCTTAATAGAGGCAAGGCAATAAAGGGATTTCTCATCCTTGCAATCGGAATAGGGATAGGGCATGTCCTTCTCGGATTTATAATATCCCTTATAAATTCCATCCGATGGCACAAGGGGAGGGAGATAATAGGAACGCTCTCTTCAATTGCCATGCTCTTTACCCTGTTTCTTCTGATTGCAGCCCTCTCAGGGTATCTTCCAAAGGGGTTTTTGAGTGTCGGCATCATACTGACAATAATCCTTTTCCCGATTATTCTATTGTCAGAGGGGATTATAGGTGCCATTGAGCTGATTAAATCAATAGGCAATATACTCTCATACGCCCGTATCATGGCACTCGGCGTAGCATCGGTGATGATGACACTTGTTGCAAATAAGCTGGGCGAGATGACAGGTAATATTGTCCTCGGGATAATTGTCGCAAGTATTATCCATGCACTAAATATTACCATTGGTATATTCTCTCCTGCAATCCAGTCCCTCCGTCTTCACTATGTGGAATTCTTCAGCAAGTTTTATAAGCCCGGGGGGAGAAAGTATGCACCATTTAAAAAGACAAGAGGGGGGGTGAGACTGTGGAGAAGGCTATAATTGCATTGGCGGCGGCTATGGCTATTGCTGTTACAGGTCTTGCTACGGCATGGGCACAATCAAGGATAGGTTCGGCAGGTGCAGGTGCTGTAGCAGAGAAGCCTGAGGTGGGCGGAACAATTATTATTCTTATGGCGATTCCTGAGACAATGGTTATACTTGGATTTGTAGTCGCTATCATGATCATACTTGGAATTTAATTTGAGAGCCCTGAAAAAGTCCTTTTTTGCTGTCATTGCGAGGAGCGAAAGCGACGAAGCAATCTATAACCTATTGACTTATAAAGAAACGAGATTGCTTCGCTTTGCTCGCAATGACAATTTTTAGGTGTTTTTCAGCAGTCTCAATTTAGGTTAAGGTCAAGGTTTAGGTTGAGCCTTATATTTTCCTCAGCCTTAACCTTAGCCTTGTTTATATTTATGAGTTACGAAGAACTTATTGATGCTATAGAAAAAGATGCTGTAAAGGAGAGGCAGAAGTTAATAGACGATGCCGAGACTGAGGCAAGGAGTATTGTTGAGAGAGTCAAAAATGACCTTAAAATCTTAAGGGAAAAGAAGATAACAGAATTTGAAAGCTATTTAGAAAAGGAGAGGGCTCTTGCAGTCAGTCAGGCAAGAAGAGAGGCTGATATTATGTCAATCTCGGTAAAGACAGAGGTTCTATCAGAACTCTTTAAGAAAGTAGAGGAGAGGATTATTGAATTTAAAAATGGAGGAAATTATAAGGATATACTCATAAAACTTTTAGGAGAAGCTATTGAGAGATGGTGGGAGGAGATAAAGAGTGATGATTTTATAGTTTATGTCTCAGAAGATGATTTATTTCTTCTGAAAAATACGGATATAGCCAGTGAATTTAAAATACAGGCAGGTAAAGATATAAAGGAAGGGATAATCTTAATATCAAAGGATAATAGATTCAGAATGGTAAATACCCTAAAGAGCCGTATGGAAAGGGCAAAGGCAGAGATACTCCCAATTTTAAGCAAAATACTTTTTGAAAATAATTAGTATGGATAAAATCCAATCAAAGCAAAACATCACCAAGCTTATAGAAAAATACCAGAGGCTTGCTGAATCAGGAAAAATAAAGGATTTTAACGAGGCTCAGACAGTCAATGAGTTTATCCTTCCATTATTTTTCTTTCTTGGCTGGGATATCCACAATATTAATGCAGATGAAGTAACGCCTGAAGAAACCATATCCAGAGGCAGGGTTGACTGGGCATTCAGGATTGATGGAATTCCAAAGTTTTTTCTTGAAGCAAAGGCAATGAAGGTTGATTTAGATGTGGCAAAGTGGGCAGAGCAGGCAATCAATTACGCATGGAATAAGGGATGCACATGGGCAGTGCTGACAGACTTTGAGGCAGTAAAGGTTTTTAATGCAGATGTGTCCACCAAAAATCTGAAAGAAAGCCTCTTTTTTGAAATTCCTGCCAATGAATATCTATCAAGATTTGACCAATTATGGCTTCTGTCCAAAGAGGCATTTAAAGAAGGGCTTCTTGATAAAGAGGCTGAGAAATGGGGAAAGAAGGTTAAGAGGACTCCTGTCGGTGAGAGACTCTTTCAGGACATGATGGAATGGCGTATGCTACTCACAAAGGGTTTTCATAAGGCAAATACCCTTACCCCTGATGAACTTGATGAAGGTGTCCAGAGAGTTCTTGACCGTCTCGTATTTATAAGAGTAACAGAGGATAGAGGGATTGAGCCTAACATACTTCTCTCAATGTTGAGACAATCCAAGGTAGCCACAGACTTTAGCCTGCGTAAAAATCTTGCGAAGATTTTCAGGGACTTTGATGAAGGTTATAATTCAAAACTCTTTACACATCACTCATCAGAAAACTGGCAGATAGACAATGAAACTCTTGAAATGGTCATAAATAGTCTTTATGAAACAGGGGATGGCTACAGGTATGATTTTTCAGCCATATCAGCAGATGTCCTTGGCGGCATCTATGAACAATATCTTGGACATATATTAAAGCAGGCAACAAAAAGGGCATCAGTGAAAAAGGAGCATAAGAAAAGGAAAGAGCAGGGGATTTATTACACGCCTCAATTTGTTGTTGACTATATTGTTAAGAACACCATTGGCAGACTCCTATCAGATAAATCATACAGAGAAGTAATTGACTTAAAGGTGCTTGACCCTGCCTGTGGCTCAGGCTCATTTCTGATAAGGGCTTATGATGAGCTTGTAAATTATTTTGAGAAAAAGGACAAGCAGGCAAACCTATTTACAAAGTTCAGGATACTTACAGCCAATATCTATGGTGTTGACCTTGATGCACAGGCTGTAGAGATTGCACAACTGAATCTGCTTTTAAAGACCCTTTCCACAAAGGCAAAACTGCCAAATCTTGCAGGAAAGATAAGGATTGGAAATTCCCTGATTTCAGATAATTCCCCTCACCCACAAGGGGAGAGGGAACAACCGGTAGCCGCAGGATTTAGCCTGCGTGAATATTTTGGCGATAATTTCCACGAGAAAAAACCCTTCACCTACGAAAAAGAATTTCCCGAAGTCTTCAACCGCAAAAACCCCGGCTTTGATGTAATCATCGGCAATCCGCCTTATGTAAGGATACAGACACTGCCAAAGGATGAAGTCAGATATTTTAGTGATAAGTTTGAATCAGCCAGAGGCAGTTATGACATTTATCTTCTGTTTATAGAGCGTGCATTAAGCCTTTTAAGAAATGGCGGGGTTGCAGGCTTTATATTACCCAATAAGTTTATGGTTTCTGACTATGGAGAAGGATTAAGGAAACTTTTAAGCAGTGAACAGGCAGTATGGAAAATCGTTGACTTTGGGGATGCACAGGTTTTTGAAGGTGCTACAACATACACTATGCTCTTATTCCTGCAAAAAACACAAAACAAAGAAGTCATTTATGTATCAGCATCTGATTATCTGAAACAAAAACATAAGCCAAATCTTGATGAACTTGAGGCTCATTTTGTAAAAATAAGCTCTGATAAACTTACAGCAAAACCATGGAGCTTTGCCACATCAAAACACAGAAGCCTTCTGGAGAAGATTGAAGAAGGGAAGGTAAGATTTGGGGAGTTTACCGAAAGGATGTTTCAGGGGCTTGTTACAAGTGCTGATAAAATTTATATTTTGCACAGAACAGAAGAAAGTCGGCATGATAAATTGATAACATTGTATTTGCATGCCCTTGAAAAATCTGTCAAATTGGAAAAAGAGATAGTCCATCCTCTACTCAAAGGCTCCCTTGATATGAGGAGGTATTACACAGAGAAGATAACCCGCTATGTCCTTTTCCCTTATAAAAACGGCACGATTATTCCTCAAGAAGATTTTGAAAAACATTATCCTCATTGCTGGCAATATCTAATGGAAAACAGAGCAACCCTTTCCAATAGAGAGAAAGGTAAAATGAAACACACTGGTTGGTATGGCTATGTTTATCCCAAAAGTCTGACATTATTTGAAAAG
>JACRGN010000082.1 GCA_016234205.1 Nitrospinota bacterium
AGATACGAATATTTTCCCATCCCCTATCCTGCCTGTCTTCGCAGTATTCATAATAGTCTGGACAACCTTCTCAGCAACATCATCAGTAACAATAATCTCAAGCTTTACCTTTGGGAGAAAATCAACCACATACTCTGCACCGCGATAAAGCTCTGTGTGACCCTTCTGCCTTCCAAATCCCTTTACCTCACTAACCGTTATCCCCTGCACGCCTACTTTATTAAGCTCATCCTTAACCTCATCTAACTTAAAAGGCTTTATAATCGCCTCAATTTTTTTCATTTTTTTCACCTCCTTGATTAACTAAATTAGATTCTTCCTCTTCGCTTTGCTCAGAGCTAAAGGCTCACTTGCCCAGAATGACAATCTTGATTAGTTGTCATTCTGAGGGAACGAAGTGACCGAAGAATCTCATCTTTAAAAGTTAATATCCATCTGTGTTGTCCAGACCCAATCTTTCCCATAGGTATCCTTGTCTGGAAACACAGGCCCCATCAGAAGACTGACAGATGGGGTATAGAACCAATAGATTCCAAAACCACCTCCACTGATTGCATTCTTCCCAGTAGCCCAGTCCGCAGCAAACATGAATTTATCCTTTACAAGCCATTTGTCGTAGCCAATCATAAACCCAGAATTGTTTGGTGTCTTTGGAGTAGCTGTAGAAGTAGCATCAAAAAGGAGCTTGTCGTTTCCAGTGTAATAACCTACATGAAGACGCCCCATGTCAGAGGGGAGAGTTTTGCCCACCATTGCATGGATGATATTGTAGTTGGTCCCAAAGCCGGTATTAGAGTCATAAGCCTTTGTCCCGATATTCCACATACCTATATTTAAGGCAGGCGAACCTTCAAAGAGTGAGCCTTCTGGAGTTCCAAGTTTACCATTGAAAAAGAGGGGATAATTTTTATTAGGTGTTGTTGAAGTATCATATGTCCCCTCAATCATATCAACTCCAACCTCCATATTTAGTTTTTCAAAGGGTAGAACTCCAACGGTTAAACCAAAAACCGGGGCATTAGTAAGACTTCCTGACTCTGTTCCTAAAGTTCCTTTATCCTTAAACAGAGTAAAATAGTTATCAATACCCAGATGCCATACTCCATAAGGCTGAACATCCGATGTAGAAGTTGTCCAATATGTAGTTGATGGTGTTGCTGATACATTTGTAACCCCTAAATAAGTTACAAACAAAAATATTAAACCTAAACTTACAATTTTTTTCATTTTATTTCTCCTTTCTCCTAATCCATATCTTCGGTAGCCGCAACCTTTAAGGTTGCGTTATTTACGCAGGCTAAAGCCTGCGGCTACCATTTTTTAAGTTTCTCTATCTTTTCAATTACTACCCTTGATTTTGGCAGGCAATCCCCCCTTTCCCATCTGGAGACGGTGGTTACTGTAACTCCAATCCTCCTTGCAAATTCTTCCTGTGTAATCCCCAGCTTCTCCCTTATATTTTTTATGTCTTCTCTTTTAATCATCTGTATATACATATGAGCAAAGGATATGCCAAATAAGATTGAAGATTGAAGATTGAAGATTGAAGATTGAAAACCTATTGATTTGACTTGAGAAAACAATTAAAGTGGTCAGTGGTCAGTGGTCAGTGGTCAGATTTTTTATGCTATACATTTAAGCAGAGGGTATTTTTTATGCCTAATTTTGCAGCACGAATAAAAACCTAATAAGCCACAGAGACACTGAGGCACAGAGAAATTAATCAAATAGGACACAGATTTTCACAGATACACAGATACACAGATAATAATTTGTTTTTTAATTCTAAAAATAGGTTTTTATCTATATCAAAATATTTTTTTCTCTCTGTGACTCCGTGCCTCTGTGGCAAATTTTAAAATTATTATTCCTTTGTAAGTTCCTTTAGCTGATTCAACATGAATATATCAAGGACAGGATTCCCTGATGTATGACTACCACTGCTTCCCACAATAGCTGAAGGGACTTTTATATCTTTCAGTGCATTTGCAACACCTACAAGTGTATCTTTTTTCATCTGCAGCCTTAGCTCAAGTGAGTTATCAGCCTTTGCCAATGCCTGCCTTCCCTCTGCCTCTTTTAGGGATGAAACCCTCTTACCTTCCGCATCTTCAATCATAGACTGTTTCTCAAGCCTTGCCTTTTCCAACAATAACTGTGCCGCCTCCTTACCTTTCTGTGCATTAATAATTGCAACTGACTTTTCCTTCTCCGCCTCAATCCTTGCAAGCTCTGCATCCTTCTCAGCCCTTATCCTTGCCTCCAATCTCAGAGGCTCTTCCCTCATCTTTGTCTCAGCCTGAAGTTTCTCTTCTTCAGCCTTTGCAGTTATGGCATCCTGTTTTGCCTTTTCTGCCATGATAATAGCATTATTCCTCTGCTGTTCAAGCAGCCTCTGTTCATCAAACTTTGACTGGGATTGTTTATCATACTCAATCTTCTTTAAGGTGAAATTATTAAAATTTATTCCATATTTATCAGAAATCGGCGGCATCCTCACAGGCATTGATATGTTGTTTTCTGCCTTTGTTATAGGAGTTAAAATTAGATTCCCCTCTACTACCTTTTTTTCATAGGCAATCATCCCATTCTGCAGGCTATCAAATATATCCCTGATAAAGTTACCCCTCTCACGAATGGAATCTGTACTGCTGTATGAGGCTGCAACGATGGTCATCACGCTATTGATATAGTTCCTTAATATCTTCTGCTGTAAGGTATCCTCATTCCGTGCATCCCTGACAATCAATTTCATCTTTTCAGGGATGGATGGGAGTGTATATCTTATAATGCCATTTATGCTCCCGATACCATTATCCTTAAAGATCACATTGATTGAATCAATAACCTTCTTCTCTTCTTTCCTGATATTTTCTATTCTGTCTTCAAATGTGACAACACCTGACACCCTGAATTTAGTTACATCACTTAACGGTCCCTTCCAATATAATCCCGGCTCTGTAATAATTTTTAACTCCCCGCTGGGCCATTTCTGAACCACATGGTAATAGCCCATAGGGTTTTTACCAAAAAGGGAATAGATTATTACTATTCCCAAAATAACAGGTATCAACTTCTTTACACTAAAATTTTGCATGATGTTCATATTTCCCTCCCTTTTAAAAGTGTCAGAGTGTCAAAGTATCAAAGTTTAAAGTATTAAAGCTCTGACACTTTGACCCTTTGATACTGTTTCTTATCTTACACCCCTAAATCCAATATCCCCCCTGCAGACATTTGGCTTCTCGGTCTTTCTAACAGAGACCCGCAGGTCATCCATATCACTATCCCATGAACCGCCGCGGATTACCTTTATATGGTTATTTAATCGCGGCCTTGGGTTCTTCTCCTCTCCTCCCGTATAAAGCTCATACCCATCAGCACTCCATTCCCACACATTCCCTGCCATATCATTAACCCCAAAGCCATTCATACTGAAACTCCCAACAGGCATTATCCCCCTGCCTCTAAAATTAGATAGATGAGTCTCCCGTGAATTCCCCCATACATATCTCATACCTTCATAACCTCCTCTGGCAGAGTATTCCCACTGTGCCTCTGTAGGAAGTGATTTCCCAGCCCATCTGGCATAGGCATTGGCGGCATACCAGCTTACATAAACTACAGGATGATTCTCTTTCCCCTTTGGAAATTCATTGCCATCCCAGTCATTCAGATAATTATAATCTGCCTCTTCAAATCTCACTTTGCCCTTCTGCCAGTTAGGATTGTATAGGATGAATTTCTGATACTGAATATTTGTCACCTCATACCTGTCCATATAAAAACTGCCTATCTCAACCTTATGTAACGGCTTCTCATCAAACTCACCATTTTCACTCCCCATAATAAATGAACCTGCCGGAATCTCTATCATTTCCTCGGATGGTATGTCATCAGACTCACCACTGGATATTGCAGAAACTTCATCCCTATTTCGTAGAAATAGAAAAAGGGAAAACAGAATAACGATTGTCATTGCGAGCGATAGCGAAGCAATCCCTAAGAGTCCCTTATACTTATGAGATTGCTTCGGGACTAAAACCCCTCGCAATGACAACTCATTTTTTCTCATTTCCCCTTCCCCTTCTTTTCCATTATTTCTCTCATCATATTCTTTAACTTCAATCTCCTCTTTGCAAGCTCATAAAAACCGTGCCATTGGGCATAATCAGGGCCCATCATGGATGCACCCATCCTTGCCCTCCTCCCCTCATGATGCCAGTATTCAAAAAATTCAAACTCTATCTCCTCGTCAAACTTATCCTTTGTCAGATAGCCCAATTTATATAGCTCATCCATCTCCTTCTTTATAGGCTTGTAATACTCATCGTTATAAAGGGTAACTGCATTATCAAACTGCTGATAATACCCTTCAACATGTGTCTTTGAATGACACGAGAGACAAGCCCTCTGCATCTTATCCCGTTTACCCTTCCAGTCATTAGTTTTTTCAGATTGCGGCCATTCAAGCTCCCATGAAAGCCTGTCACTTACATTATGGGTCGGCTCAAGCTCGCCAATCCCTGACATATGGCATGTTGCACAGGTTGGTGCCCTGAAATATTTTGTATCCCATGCCGATGATGCAACATCCATATTCCACTTCTGTCTTTCAGAGTTGTATATCACGCCGTGTTTTGACTCCATATAGATTTCATACTGGGGATGGTCGGGCCCCATGTGGCATGTCCCGCAAATATCAGGAGTCCTTGCCTCTGCAATTGAAAAGAGATGCCTCGTATGACAGGCACTGCATGAACCTTTACTCCCATCAGGATTAATACGCCCTATCCCATTATTGGGCCATGTCTCTTTATCAAGTATTCCATTCTTTACTTTAATTACTGTCCCGTGGCATTTTTCACAACCCATAACTGCTGCTGCCTTCCCCTCTACTTTATAGGCAAGTGCATCATCCCCTGCCCTCTCCCCCTCCAGATTCTGAATAAAGGACAAAGCCTTTGAATGGAGAGACTCATTAAACTCCATAACCTGTTTCGGATGACAACGGGAGCAGTCCTTTGGACTCACAATGGCTGATATAACCTCACCTTCATGTCTCCTCGCATCAGCATCAGTAATATCAGCCTGATGGCAATCAATACAGGTAACTGAAGCCTTTGCATGATTGCTCTTTTCCCAGTCATTGACAACTCCGGGGCTAATCTGGTTATGGCAAAGGACACACCTCTTTGATGCCTCTATTTCCTCCCTTGTCTTCTTTATTGCAAGGGCATCAGAGGAGAAAAACAGAAGCAAGAAGAAAGAAACAAAAAATAATAGAGGAAAAAGATTTAAGGAGAAATGAGAAAAATGGAGAATTGGAGAGAAAAAATAAAATATTCTTTTCTCCCTTTCTCTCTCAGTTCTCCCTTTCTCCTTCTGCCCTCTTGCATTTTGCATCATATCTCCCTCCTTACATGAACCAGATTTGTATGGCAGTTTAGACAGCTCTTTACCTCTTTTTTCTTAAATGCCTTATGAGCTAAAAGTCCGCCCCTGTGAAGACCTGAAGGGAAAAGATTTTTATGACACCTTTCACATGCCTCAGGACTGATACCTTTTGCTGCCGATACCTTCCATTTTTGATGGTCCATCTCTTCAGGCTTTAATAGAAAATGCATTATAGTATCCTTCATGCCCTGATGAATCTTTGTATACCACTTATTGAATTCCCCTGGAGGCAGATGACAGTCAGCACAATCAGCCACCACACCTCCTTCACTGTCAAAATGGCTTGATTTAAGATATTGCTGATACGGCTCAACCATCTCATGACACTGTGATGAGCAGAACTTATTTGTTGATGAATAATGAAATGATAGGGTTGTAAGACCATAAGATATTGTCAGTCCTGCTGCCGTTAAAAGGACAATGATAATTATATGCACCTTGCTTGGTGCAGACCGCCTGAACCCCTCGTCTATGTCTAATTTTTTTTCGTTCATAATTAGTGATTAGCAGTGTCAGTGTCAGTGTCAGTGTCAGTGTCAGTGTCAGTGTCAGTTAAAGGAATCTAATTTTTTGCTGACACTCACACTCACACTTACACTTATTTTATATTCGTAATCTGGAAATCAGGGTATGCTGCTGCTGTATGCTCGGAATAGTCAAGCCCCTGATACTCCTCTTCCTCTGTAACCCTCAAACCAATTGCCTTTTTGATGAACATAAAAATTCCATATGAGACAGAAAATGCCCAGATAAATGCCACAATACTGCCGAGCAGTTGAATACCAATATTGTGGAGGTTAAACATCTCTCCTGTCTTGAACATTCCGAGTGCTACAGTCCCCCATACACCACAGACTCCATGTACAGATACGGCACCAACAGGGTCATCTATCTTCAATCTGTCAAACTGAATAACAGAGAAGACAACAATAACACCTGCAACAATCCCTGTCACAACTGCCCATACAGGCTCTACATCGGCACAACCCGCAGTAATTGCAACAAGACCAGATAGGGCGCCGTTGAGTGTCATTCCGACATCAGGCTTGCCAAATCTAAACCATGCTGTAATCATCCCTGACACAGCCGCCGCAGAGCCTGAAAGGGTTGTGTTTATCATAATATTTGCAATCTTGCTTCCCCCCTCCAAAGTATTACCTGCATTGAATCCATACCATCCAAACCATAAAATCAGTGTCCCG
>JACRGN010000070.1 GCA_016234205.1 Nitrospinota bacterium
GGAAGAATTCCTGTTGCCTCAATTATAAATCATTATCGTTAAAGAATGAGTATTGAGGAGATACTTGACGGCTATCCAAACATAACCTCTGCACAGTTTTTATTTATAATCATGAAGCCAGTGCGAAATAACCAATTTAGACAACTCACCCTTTAATGAGGTTTGCCATGATACACGTTTTTAAAGGTTTCCATTGCCTGCTTCTTTACGGGGTGTTGGCGATGATGGCACCGGTGGGTTGAGATGGAACTGAAAAATATACAAGATTAAGTGGACAGAAAAGTTATGACTTCTTTAAGGACATCCTCAAGGTCAGTAACATTTGTTTCAACAATATTGTCTTCGCTCAAATGGTGCTTATGATGCTTGGGTACATCTTTCAGAGGAATCGGATGGTTGTCGTAGCGGAAGAGCAACTGGTCTTCCTTCTGGTAATGATAGGCGTATTTGTATTTGACGGTCTCATCTCCCAACCTTGACAAACTCCTTAAAGTGGAGTTCCGAGCCATCACGAAACGTTAAAACGCCCTTGATGAAGCCTATATTATGAGTGCGTTGGTCAAAAGAGATTTCACTGGAAGAGATCGCAGGGAAGGAGGAGACAGTTTCTTCAATACGGCGGAAGTAGTCTGCTATGAGCATAGCTCGATCTTCATAAGTCGTGACAGCTCGTCCTCCAGTCGCTTGAGGGTCTCGTATTCACCCGACCATTCAACCGCCTCTAATTCGTTAAAAGGCAGGGAGTCGGGAGTTGCCTTTAAAAAGGTAGCCGTAGACATATTGTATTTCTTTTCAAAGACTGAAAGCTTTGCCTTTGTCTTCAGAATGCCGGTTTTCAGTTCGTTTTGCTCGGATTGAAGGGCTTGAATGACTATCGGCTTTATTGAAACGTTATCGTTTGATTTTAATACAACCTGGTTCATATATATAGAAATATTTACCAGAAGTGATTAGATAAGTCAACAATAAACTCCCTCCCCTGGTTGTCAAATTCTATCGTAATCTGAAAGTGTTTTCATTCTGACTCCAACGGCAGAAGTAACATTGTATCCACGCTCCGGAGTATCTTTGAAAGAATGGGGTCTACATCCTCATCAAGATAGAGTTTGCGTTTACTCATGAGGCGGGTTCAAACTGGCGATGGAGGTTTTCTTCGGTATTATCGGTTATATCCTCCATAATCTCGTCCATATTGTCATAATAATAGGCAAGGGCATCATAGACCTTGGAGAGAGTAAGGTAAGAAAACTTTTCCACCATCTTTCTGGGGCAAGTCCAAGGTGAAGGACATAATGAACAACCGAACGAACTGGGAACATGGTCCCAGTAATAACTGGACTCCCTCCACACACATTAGGGTCATGGGTAATATGTGGACGATAAATTTTAGGAGATACAATTGGCATGTTTAAATTCTATCAGAATTGAATAATATGTCAAACCTTTTCAAAATTCATTTTTCAAAATTCATTGAATAATCTCTTACTATATTATAAAATAAAAATGCGGATTTTTTGAAATATTATGGATGAACTTAAAACTAAAGAATTAATAAATAATCAAGGACGTTCCTCTAAATACCATCAGGCGTCTTATGTATATCTTTTAAATGCGGTTGTCTATTTCTTCATTGCCACATTCAGGATGCCTCCACACGATTTTGGTATGTGGAATTACCTTTTCTATACCCTCGGTATTATTTTTATGATAATCTTCCCCTATCTAATATACAAAGAATACAGGATATTTACGGCAATACTATCTGTCATATACCTCATAAGGACTGTTGTTACATTGCTGGCAATACCCTATTACTCAATTCTGATGGTCTTTATGTTTATACTTCATGCCTTTACTTGTTTTATGCTGGCAAGGGCTGTGTGGGATATAAAGATATTGAACATTATCCGCTCCACTGTCAAAGGTGAAGATAAGGTGGGCGGTGTTTTTCAAAAGGAGTAAATATATGACAGTTGATATCAAAGAAGAAGAGATTAAATGGACTGATGATGCACTGAGACGGGTTGAAAATGCCCCTGACTTTGTCAGACCCGGCATCAAAAAGCTGATGATTAAAAGGGCTAAGGAGAGGGGTAAGAAAATCATAGACTCTGAATTCCTTACAGAAATAAGAAATGAATCCATGATGCTTGCCTCAAAGAGGATGAAAAAGATAGGTTTTGAGGAATTGAAGATGGATGCCTTTGATAAGGCAAAAGAGAAACTAAAAAGTGTGCGAAAGAAGGAGGTAATAGACGATATAAAGGATTTTCTATCTAAAAGAACATCCAAAAATGAGGCAATAATTGAGAAGTTTCAACAGTATCTTGGAGATGATTCTCCTGTGATGGGGTGGACAAAAGAGGCAAGAGAGAGGTTGGAAAAGGTTCCGCCCTTTGTTAGAGAAATGGCAAAAAAGGCAATTGAGGAGCAGGCTAAAAAGAAAGGTTATCGCATGATAACTGCTGAGTTTTTAAAAGAGGTTTTTGATGAACTGATACCAGCGGCAGCAAAGGAAAAATTTATGAATCAGCCAAAGTGAGATTTGAAGTTATTAGTGTCAATTCGTGGCTAAATAGTTTAAAAGAAATTATAACCAACCCCGGCAAATATCCTCGTATCTAAATTCTTAACATCACTTTCAACCGGTGACCCATCGTAATCAAGTGTCAGATTGAGAATGACTGCAAGATTCTTATACAGGCTCTCTATTAATTTAAACTCACCCCTTATCCTGTGATTATTTGAACCTGAAAGAGATGGCAGGTATTCATCTTTAGTCACAAAACGTGCTGTCTTTGAAAACCTGTATGTATAATTTATTCCAATTCTCCCCTCGTGATAATAATCATCCTTTCTATTGCCATTAAAATCCTCCCCCTGCAAACCTACACCTGCCTCAAGAGACAAATCCTCATAAGAATCTTGTAATAATCTGTATCCATAACCAATTCCTATTGAAGATCGAAGGTTTAACCTCTGAAACTCATCATGTTTTAATGTGCCAAGTAGATATGCATAATGACTCTCATTAAAAGCATGCGACCCCTTAAGCCTTCCTTCAGATGTCCTTACAGTAAGCGTCCTTGAATGCTCGCCGTAGTATAGATTACCGTCAAATCCGATACTATTTCCCCCTGAACCATAGAAAAGTTCAGTCCCTGTAAATATTGATGTGGTCTCGGCATTCCCAGTGGTTGATGTAAGGCTGAACTGCAAAAGTGCATATTTGTTATCGCCTGATGTCCCTGCTGTGCCTACCTCTTCAAACTCATTATCAGCCTCTTCAGAAAAGACAGGCAGGACAAAAATGATAAAATTTAAAACAACACAAAATAAAGATATTAAACTCTTTTTAAACATTTACCCTCCATTAAAAATTTTTACTATTATCTATGTCCATATCCATTATGTCAAGAATAAAAATAGCGATGAAAAAATCTGTAGAATCTACTTGTAAATATTGTTAGACTTAAATAACGACAGGCACGGAATATAAAGCAGGTAAAGGTAGAGGCAGAGAAAAAATCTTTACCTTTACCTGTGCCTTTACCTTATCTTTTTTCCTCTGTGTCTCAGTGCCTCAGTGGTTTAAAATTTTATTTTACTTAAAAGGAGAATAAAACTATGTTTCACATAGCCACAGAAGAAGAGATAAAATCAGGCAAGACTACGGACATATATTTTGACCGCACTGTCAGGATACTCAAGGCAAAAGGTATTATCAAAAGGGCAAAGGCTGAGGTTCGCCTAAAAGGATTCCCGCAGGAGTGGAAGTGGGGTATCCTTTCAGGCATAGAAGAAGTAGCAGAACTCTTAAAAGGGCTTCCTGTAGATGTTTACTGCATGGATGAAGGGACTATATTTAATGAATATCAGCCAGTCATGGTAATTGATGGGATATACACAGACTACTGCATTTACGAAACAGCACTTCTCGGGTTTTTGTGCCAGGCATCCGGCATTGCCACAAAATCTGCAAGATGCAGAAAGGCAGCAGGAGACAGATTACTTATAAGCTTTGGTGCAAGGAGGATGCACCCTGCCATTACACCGATGGTTGAGAGGAATGCCTTTATCGGAGGATGTAACGGTGTTTCAGCAATAAAGAGTGCTGAACTCCTAAAAGAAGACCCTTCAGGAACAATCCCACATGCCCTTGTCTTAATGATTGGAGACTCTGCCGAGGCAGTGAAGGCATTTCATGAGGTAATAGAGCCGAAGGTAAAAAGGGTATGTCTTGTGGATACATTCTGTGATGAAAAGTTTGAATCTATAAAGGCTGCTGAGGTAATGGGTGATAAACTATTTGGTGTCAGGATTGATACTCCGGGCTCAAGACGTGGAGATTTGCTTGAAATATGCCGAGAGGTCAGGTGGGAGCTTGATTACCGTGGATATAAAAATGTGAAGATAATAGTAAGCGGCGGCATAAATGAAAATGAGATTGAAAGGTTGAATGATGTGGTGGATGGTTATGGTGTCGGAACGGCTATCAGTGCAGCATCCACAATAGATTTCTCTTTTGACATAATGGAGATTGAAGGAAAGCCCATTGCAAAGAGGGGGAAAAAATCAGGGAGCAAGCAGGTTTACAGATGTAGAGCATGTTTTAAATACTCGGTGATACCCATCCATGAAAAGATTGGAAAGTGTAACTGCGGCGGTGAAAATGAAGCCCTCCTAAAGCCTCTTATTAAAGACGGGAAAATAGTTAGAACCCTCCCCAAACCGCAGGAGATAAGGAAATATGTATTGGAACAGTTAAAGAAGATTCAATGAAATTAAGCCAGTTAGGTGAGTTTGGATTAATAAAAAATGCAAGAGATATTTTTAAAAGCCTCAATGAAAATATTGTTGTAGGGATTGGAGACGATTGTGCAGCTATTAAACTTAGAAAAGGTTTCTTGCTTATTACTACCACAGATGCCCTCGTAGAGGGTATCCACTTCAAACTTGATTATATTGAACCCTATCAGCTCGGAATTAAATCAATTAACATAAACTTAAGTGATATTGCTGCAATGGGGGGGATACCCCTTTATGCATTGCTATCCATAGCAGCCCCTCCAAATTTTTCTGTTAAGTTTATGGGTGAATTTTTTAAGGGTATAAAGGATGGTGCTAAGAGATATAAGGTTTCAATAATAGGCGGTAATGTGTCTTCATCAAAAAATGAACTTTCTATAAATATAACCATCTTGGGTGAAGTTGAAAAAAAATATATGGTCTTGAGAAACGGGGCAAAAGCAGGAGACAAAATTTTTGTGACAGGATGGCTTGGGGATTCGGCGGCAGGATTGGCAATACTAAAAAAAGGGCAAGGGGCAAGGGGCAAGGGGCAAGAAAAATTAATAAATAAGCACTTAATGCCGATTCCACGACTTACGGAAGGGAGATTCTTGGCTGTAAAAAAACTTGCTACATCTATGATTGATATAAGCGACGGACTGGCATCAGATATAAGAAGGATATGCGAGGAGAGTAATGTTGGTGCAAATATATTTACTAAAAATATCCCTATATCAAGAGAATTAAAATCCGAAATCCGAAATCCGAAATCCGAAATAAATCTTGCCCTCTACGGCGGGGAGGATTACGAACTCCTTTTTGCTGTAAAACCTGAGAAGGCGGGCAAATTAAAATCTCTATGGGAAGATATGAAAATACCTATAACAATGATTGGTGAAATTACGAAGAGGGGGATAAACCTTGTTAACACCGATGGAAAAGCTATTCCTCTAACAAAGGAAGGTTATAATCATTTTAAGGGGTAAATTTTCTACTCCCATTTCCCTGATAGACATACTTTATTGTGTAGCAGCCTGCTAAGCCCTCACAGTAAAATTTCATTATCTGCATTTTTGCATATTTACCATCTGCCGTGCGGATAATATAAATATTTTTTTTAGACTTAAGTTCA
>JACRGN010000064.1 GCA_016234205.1 Nitrospinota bacterium
CCCGGAAGGAATGCCTTTAGTCCTATATCAACAGTAAGCCCCCCTTTTATCTTCTCCACAACAGTCCCTTCAACAGGCTCACTATTGGCATACATCTTCATTACATTTTCCCACACCTTTATCTTGTCTGCCTTCTCTTTGGAAAGGACTATCTGCCCGTTCTTGTCTTCAACTCTATCCAGCATCACGGTTATCTCATCCCCCACCTTTAGATTTTTCCCGCGATGAGGAAACTCATTCCTTGAGATGGAGCCTTCAGACTTAAATCCTATGTCAACTGTAATTGAGTCCTCGCTAATACCAACAATGCGACCCTTCACGATATCGCCCTCTTTGAAACTCTTCATGCTGTCTTCATAAAGCCGCTCCACTTCCATGTCATATTCAACATCGGATGTATCTTCAATATCCGGGTCGTCACTATAAACAAAGTGAGTCTTTCTTATCATAGTATCAACCTTTGCAGCAGAACCACTATTCTTTCCCTTCAGTATCTCTTTTTCCATTTATATTTAAAAACCTCCCCTTTTTAACTATCAGTCATCAGCAATCTGCCGATGCTTATCTATTTCTTGTAACATATTTTCTACAACCTCGTCAATAGAAATTCCTGTAGTATCAATCACTATTGAATTATCTGCCCTCTTTAAAGGGGCTATATTGCGTGATGTATCCTGATTATCCCTCCTCCTGATATCTTCAACTATCTTACCCCTCTCTACACCCTCTCCCTTTTCCTTCAACTCCAGATGCCTCCTTTTTCCCCTCTCCTCTACTGATGCGTCTAAAAAGAATTTTATATCGGCATTTGGAAATACCACAGTCCCTATGTCTCTCCCCTCCATTACAACTCCGCCTGATTTACCCATTTCCCGCTGCTTTATCAACATGGCATTTCTCACACCTGAATAGGCAGAGACAACGGATGCCCCATTTCCAACCTCCTCGTCCCTTATCTTTGAGGTTATATCCTCTCCATCTGCATATATCCTCTGGTTGTTGCCATCGGCCGCAAATTCTATTTTAATATTATCTGCTATCTTAGATACCATTTTCTCATCGGTCAATTTTATGCTGCTTTTTATAGCCTTTAATGCAACAGCCCTGTACATAGCACCTGTATCTATATATTTATATTTTAATCTCTTTGCCAGTATCTTAGCAACTGTACTCTTGCCCGACCCTGCAGGACCATCAATTGCAATGATTATAGATTGAAGATTTAAGATTGAAGATTTAAGATTGAATTTTATATTCCTTGCCTTTTCAAACTCCTTCTCCAGCTTTTTACCATCACTACTGCTAATCGCCTCTTTAATATCCTCCAATGTGGACTGAAATAGGTTTATCATACCTACAACTTCTCTCTTATTCATTAAAAATATATCTCTCCACATGGCAGGGTGGCTTGCTGCAATCCTTGTAAAGTCCCTGAACCCGCCGGCAGAGAAGGATAAAACCCCCTTCTCTTTTTCATCAAGTCCTCCGACAGCATTTACCAGTGCATATGCAACAGCATGAGGCAGATGACTCACAGCAGCGAGGTATCTGTCATGCTTATCAGCATCCATCAGTATCACCTCTGACCCTGTCTCCTTCCATATCTCCTTTACCTTCTCTAATGCAACAGGGTCTGTCTTTAGAACAGGAGTCATCACACATCTTGAACCAACAAATAAATCCAAAAAAGATGCCTCAACTCCTGATTTTTCTGTCCCTGCAATAGGATGTGCACCCACAAAAAATATCCCTTCAGGCAATATCTTATCTATTTCACGGACAATCTCACCCTTCACACTCCCCGCATCTGTGATAATAGCCCCTTTTTTAAGATATGGCATCATCTCCCTTGCAATCTCTATAATAGTAGAAACAGGTGTTGCAAGAAGTATAAAGTCTGAATCTCTAACAGCTTCTTTAAGATTTTGTGTATACGAATCAATAACCTTTAGCTCTACAGCTTTTTTTAAATTCTTTTCATCCCTGCCAAAGCCAATAATTCTGTCAGCAAGTTTTTTCTCCTTGCATACTCTTGCAAAAGAGCCGCCAATAAGCCCAACACCGATTATTGTTATTGTTTTAAAATGTATCATAAAATTTCGACAGTTTTAAATTTAGTCTATCTCGCGCTAATTACTGTCTCTTTTATCCTCTGTATATTGATTTCGAACTGGTTCTTTCTCTCCTGTTAACCATCGTATCAACTTATTTTTATTTATACGGTCCCATTTATTCTTATCCTGTTGATAAATAATATCTGCAATTATATCTCTACGCTGATTTTCGCTTAACTGATTTATAGATAATTTTTGAGAAAGGCTATTGGTTAGTTTTTCTACTTGTTTTTGCTTGATTTTTTTCGTGGGAAAGAATAAATTTATCAGCCGTATCAGTAGAGCAATCAATATAATATAGCCTAAGGAGCCACCTACGATTATAACCAATAATAAAACGAGTTGCTTAAGCTTAATATTTTTAAAATGTGAAATATTGTTGTAATCAAATTCTCTAATTTTTAAACCTGCATAATTTGTATAAACTTTAATATCTGGTATCTCTTTACCCTCGATAAGAAAATTTACTTGAAATACAGGAGATAATTTTTCAGTTCTATTGACAGAAGACAAATTATATCCATAACGAATAACTTCTTTTTCATGGTTTGGTTCCAAGTTGGGAATCTTCTTGATCATCTCTGGAATATTATTTTCTCCAACAGCATATTCACCAATAACGGAAGTTTTTTTACCATCCTTTGTAATAATATTAATGTATATGGGAACATTAGAATAGTCTTTGTCTGAATAATTAAATATAGATATGGTAAATTTACTTAAAGTTTCTGTAACTTTATCGTCTACCATTATTTTTACATCATGATCTGGTAAATTCGGTTTAGATAAAAATCCTATACTCTGTTCTATTTTATAATCCAGATACTGTATCTGGTTTTCGTAGGCATAATAATATTGCTGTCCAAAATGACTAAAAATAGCTCCTATACCAATAAGCAATATATTCTTAAAAAAATCACGCATTGATTCTCCTATAACAAAATCGGCTCATGACAAATTGTTAGGCAGTCCCTGATTCATTTTATTAGGAGCAGGTATTCCATTCCTGTCATTCCTGCGAAGGCAGGAATCCAGTCCCTTCCTTGACTTTAATCAGTGAAATCAGAGGGAGGGATATCTACAAATACTTTCGTACAAATCCTTCCATTGAGGATTCTCTTTTTCAATCAGCTTCAACTTCCATGCCCTTTTCCATTTCTTTATTCGTTTCTCTCTAAGAATAGCGGATTCGGCAGATTCATGCATCTCATAATAGACCAAATTATGAACTGTGTATTTCTTGGTAAATCCATCTACTGAATCACTTTTATGTTCGTATACCCGCTTCAAGAGGTTTGAAGTTACACCCGTATAAAGAGTGCCGTTATGCTTATTACAAAGAATATAGACATAAAAAGTTTTCATCTCCCTGAACCCATAATTAAATCAGGGACTTTCTGGATTCCCGCTTTCGCGGGAATGACGACGAAATTACTTTTTTCTAACCATTAGTTATGAGGTACCTTTGCAAATCTCCCTCAGTGCCTCTATGAATCTCTCATTTTCATCAGGGAGTCCTATGGTTACCCTGATGTAATTCTGGAGTTTATAGCCATCCACTGCCCTGACTATTACCCCTTTTTTTAAAAGTTTATTATAAATCTCCCGCCTATTCCAAATTTTAACTATAAGTCAGAAAACATCTTCTTATAAAGTTTATCACTTATTCTGAATCCCAAATCCTTTAACTGGTCAATAGCTTTCTTTTTGTTAATAGAGAATCCCTTTTCAATTGCTAAATCTATAATCCCTAATACTCCCATTGTATTTACACTTAACAGTTCCGATATATTCCTTGCCGTCCTCTCATCTATCAATGCATAATCAACACCTAATTTTTTGCAAAGGATAATGACTTCGGCTTCCCCTTTGCCTAAGATTGTTGTCAAAGCCCCAACAGCTACATCATCATTCACAGCTTTCTTTAATATCCATCCGTCTTTTATTCCGTCTTCTGTCTCCTTAGAACCAGCCTCGCCTCCCCCTTTAATCACAACTTCATCATATACAGCGAAAGGAATATATACCTCTGAAAACAACTCTTTTAATAGGTGAAAAAGATTTATTTGTGCCAGCCCAATAAGACAACTGCTGTCGGCTACAACTCGAAAATTTTTCATTTTTCAACTATTTCTCGGTATCTGTCTATTACCTGCTGATCCCTTTCAAAATCTCTCTCGCCATATTCATAAGCAGATATATTATGCTCCTTTAAAACCTCCATAAATCTAACTCTGCTCATTTCTGCCAGTTCTGTTGCCTTCCCAAACGATATAGATTTTTCCTGGAATAAGAGGATAGCCAGTGCTATTTTTAACTTCTTTTTTACTTCCTCTGGTTTCTCTCTGCCTCTCATCGCAAATATTATATCTTCGGGAAGGTCTATTTCTATCCGTTCAGTTTTGGTTGTTGCCATATTTCATCATCTCCTTTCAATTACTTCTAACAAATTGTAACAGATTGAGTTTCATAAAACAGATTCAATTACCTTACTATTTATCTATAAATTTCAGTCAATGCTTCAATAAACCTCTCATTTTCATCAGGGAGTCCTATGGTTACCCTGATGTAATTCTGGAGTTTATAGCCATCCATAGCCCTGACTATGACCCCTTTTTTTAAAAGTTTATTATAAATCTCCCGCCCATTTTCCACTCTAACTAAAATAAAATTTGCCTCTGTCGGGATATAATCTAAACCGAGCCTCCTAAATTCTC
>JACRGN010000065.1 GCA_016234205.1 Nitrospinota bacterium
ATGGCAAGATATTGCAGGCCTTTAATATTGGGTTTGGCAGGTATGGGTATAGAGACAAGCTATTTTCAGGAGATGATGCTACACCTGAGGGCAGATATAAAATCATAAAAAAATCAGGCAGGGGTGAGAGTAAATACTATAGGGCGCTTCTTCTTGATTATCCAAATCAGGAAGACAGAAAGGAATTTTTAAAGGCTAAAAAAAGGGGGCTTATTTCAAAAAATGCAAGGATAGGGGGGCTTATTGAAATTCATGGCGGCGGAGAGGAGAGTACTACCAATGGTTGTATTGCCCTTGAAAATAACCACATGGATGAGCTTTTTGATAAGGTTGCAATAGGGACACCTGTTACCATTGTAGGTGCTACAAGTATTGAGAATGAGCTTTACTATGGGCTTAAGGGATTAGAGGGTGATTCTTAAATTGATAAAGAGATGAACGATTATAATTCTATAAATAATATAGATAATAATACAGAATATCCAAAAAGGGGATTAATGAGGTGGATTGTTTATGCCCTCTCTATCTTCTTAGTTGTCTTTTCTGTCATCAACGCAATGGCATATTTTATACAAAAAAACTCTAATGTCGCTGTATTTAAAAAGGAAGAGGCTGGTAATGCAAAAAAGGCTGCAAATGATATAACCAAAAAGAATAAAAAAATTTACAAGTCGCTCTCAAGTCTCTTTCCAAAGGATAATTACATTGTTATAGACACAGCTAAAAATATCTTATACCTGAAAAACAGTGACAAAGTTCTGTATCAGGCGGTTGTATCTACAGGGAGCGGCAGGTTTCTCATAGACCCAAATAAACAGGAGAGAAAATGGGTCTTTGATTCACCGAGAGGGGAGTTTAAGGTCAAAAGCAAGATAGTTGAGCCTGTCTGGGTGAAACCTGACTGGGCATTTATTGAAGAGGGAACGAATATACCAAAAAATTACAATGATAGGTTTGAAGAGGGTGTCTTGGGTGATTATGCCCTCGGAATCGGCAACGGTTACTTTATTCACGGGACCCTCTATACACGGCTTCTTGGCAAACCGGTCACCCACGGCTGTATCAGGGTTGGCGATAATGATTTAAAGATTGTATATAAGGCTGCCAGGATAGGGACAAAGGTTTATATCTTTTAATTTTTCTTATATAACTAAACTATGAGCAACAGATTTTGGCACTGTTTGATGACAGTGCCTTTTTTATTTGTATTTATATGGTGCAGCAATGCCCTCTCAGATGATTCCAATATTCAGGATATTAAAATCAAGAGAGAGACAAGGCTATTGGAACTGGAAGCAAAGGCAGCAGCTCAACCAGTTGGCTATGTAGTTTTAGACCTAATCAAGAAAAAGATATATCTGAAAATCAGAGGAGTAACCTTAAAAGAGTTTGATATTGTTGATTCTGACACAATCGGAATTGGACAGCTAAATGAGTCTTATAGTCTTGTTAATGTAAAGGCAATTTTTGCACCGAAAAGAAAAGAAATAAAACCGCCTGCCCAGAAAAAAGAAGAAAAAACATCCAGCACAACTCAAGAGGCAGATTCATATAGCGTAGAGGACATGCCTTCAAACTATACTCTTATACTTGACAAAGGGCTCTCCATATCTGTAAGCCAGCATTTTAAAGGAAATTTTCTTCTGTCAGCCTTAAACTATGCCAATAAGAAAATGAGCCGCCTGTGGAACTCATCTAAATTATTGTGGAGTTACCTCAAAAAGACCCCTTTTATAAAAGTAGTCGCTGCGATGAGTAAAGACGATGCACGTGCCTTCTATTGGGCACTGCCGGAAAAGGCAGAGTTCATTATCATCAGACAGCCGTAAATCATTATATCCACTCTAATGATGCCTCAGATGCTGCTTTGCATGAATATGTAAAATGGTCAAGGAGTGTCCCATATATGCTATTATTCACGAAAGAACCGTGCTGACAGGTATTGCCCATATTTTATCCCCGAGTCTTAAGGAAATAAATAGTTTCTTCATAATTCCTCCCACAAAAAATATTTCCAAATGTAGAAGCCCCTGGCACTAAAATCAGGGGCTTCTATAGGATAAGCTTTTGTCACTTCTTAGTATAACCCGACTCCCAGTATTTCTCAGGACCGTCATGCAGCGACCATTCTCCCCTATGCTTCGCATGATGGACAGCCTTATCTTTATCTCCTGATGAAAAATCCAGTGGAATTGAAAAAACCTGTTTGGGGTAAATTAAATCAGGGTCATTTATCTTATCATGATTAGCTTTATAGATTAACGGCCACATGAAAGGATTTTTATAAACATCTTTATTCTTGGCTATCTTCCACAATGATTCGCCTTTCACCACCTCATGACTCGCCTTCCCTCCTGCTTCTGCTGCCACCTTTGCCTTTTCTGCTGCCCTCGCCCTCGTTTCTTCTTCAGCCTTCAGCCTTGTTTCCTCTTCAGCCCTTTTTCTTGCATCTTCTTCTGCCTCTGCTGCCTTCAGCCTTTCTTCTTCAAACTTCCTCCTTGCTTCATCTTCTCTTCTTTTAGCTGCCTCCTCTTCAAGCATTCTCTTTGCTTCGGCTTCTCTCAATCTCGCCTCCTCTTCAGATTTTTTTATTGCCTCCACTTCTGCCTTCTTTCTCGCCTCATCTTCTGCAGATACTACAGGTTTTTGGACAATAGATTCTGGCGGCTTTTTCTTTGCACAGCTCACCATACTGAATAGCAGAGCAGATAGGAGGACTGCACTACAGAAAATAACTAATGTTTTGAAAGTAATATTTTTCATCTCCATGTCTCCTTAAAAATAAGAATTACCGTTCTCAAGAAAGCATTATTAAAAATTATCCACATTCTTGAGAAATAAGTAGAATATGAGTATGTAATTGAATTGCAGTTATTCAGTTAAACTAAAAAGGGAGGCGGTCTATATAGACGCTCAAGAAAAGAGATTATCTTGAGGAGTATAAAACTATTTTCAAAAGGTAATATCAGAAGGTAATATGATAAAACTATGCTAATGAATAAAAATTTTATATGGCAGCATGGCTTTAGATTTTCACTGTCATTGGAGTTAGAGTCATCCGCTATACTAAGCTTTTCCTGCTTTATCAGACTGAGTTGATAGAGATTCCTGGATAGATTGATATTGATGATGCCTATTGCTATAAAGGAGACGATGAAAATCAATATCATTTTTTTCATAAGCTATATAATAACATCATAAATATTTTTTTCAATAGATTTTACTGCCTCCATTTGGTGTCTTATGGTTTCACACGGCAGTGGAGTTGTTGAAATAAATTGCCCTACAGCGTTTAGGTAATTCTCCGCTTACCATTTGTGGCTGATGTAAACCCAGTTAGAAAGGAGGGGGCTTTAAAACCCTACCCTTTCTATAAGGAATTAAGACTTTTTGTATCTTTCTACCGGGTGTCAATCGGCTTATTAGTAATCCTATCAGCAGGATTGTTAGTGTCCCTACAACAATAACCATGAATTTGTGGAATGGGCTTTGGAATCGTGCTAAATCTCCTGTCCATGCCGGTGATAAGCTCATCCAGAAGATAAGCAGCACGCCAATAATGACTCCTGTTACTGCAGAAGGATTTTTTGCATGGCGGGATATGATGCCAAGCAGAAATAATCCCAACATGCCGCCGCTGAATATACTCGCAAGCTCCCACCATACATCAAGTGCACTTTTTACATGTATCATCGCCAGAGCAGTCAGTGTTCCAGCAATGCCGACCAACAAAGTTGCTATGCGAAGTATGAACATAGACTCCTTCTCGGTGGCACCTGGGCGGATATAGCGTTTGTATAAATCGCAGAGAATCAGTGTGGCAGAACAATTGATGGAGCTTGAGAGTGTGGACTGGGCAGCAGCAAATACTGCAGCAATTACAAGGCCAGCGACACCTATCGGCAAACCTGTTGCAATAAAATAGGGGAAAACCTGGTCAGGCTTAGTTTCTGCCGGCAAAAGCTGAGGCTGGGTATTGTAATATGCAAAGAGCTGTGTCCCGATAAAGAAAAACAGAGCCGAGATGGGCAAATAAAGCAGTCCACCCAGCCAGACACTCTTTGCCGCTTCTTTATCTGTTCGCACAGTGGCATAACGTTGCACATAGCTCTGGTCAATGCCAAAGTTCTGAAGATTGATAAAAATACCATAGACCAACACAACCCAGAATGTTGATTCTGATATGCTCATACTAAAGCTGCCAAGACTGAATTTGTCATGCCGGGCAGCGATTTGAAAAATCTGACCATAGCCCTGCGGCATCCCAAGAAATAGTATTACTACACATGCAAACGCACCCCCGATGAATACAATACTCTGTAATACATCGGTCCAGATGACTGCCTCCATCCCGCCAACGAGTGTATAGGCAATAACAATTATGCCTGTAATAAGAATCAGTGAGACAACATTCCACCCTGTTATTGGCGCCAGTGCAAGTGCAAGTAAATACATAATTGTCCCCATACGAGCCAGTTGGGTTAGAAGATAGCAAATCACTGCATAAGTTCTCGCCCATGGTCCAAAACGATTTTCAAGATGAGTGTAGGCAGAGACTTCACCGTTGCGTCTGTAAAATGGCACGAAGTAGCGAACTGCAAGCCATGTTGTAAATGGAATTGAAAGGCTGAAGACAAAGGCATTCCAGTTGCTGCCATAAGCCTTGCCCGGCAGAGCCAGAAAACTTATACTGCTGACATAGGTGCCGAAAATGGATAGACCAACTGCCCATCCGGGAATAGAGCGTCCAGCAGCCATGAATTGGTCAGAGGTGCGGTTTTTTCGCCCTATCCATAAGCCTACTGCAACCATACTTGCGAGATAAATCAGCAGGATTATAAAATCAATATTTGCCAAACCCTTCATATTAAATTAGCCACAGAGGCACGGAGACACAGAGTTTTTAAAAGCGGTTTAATCGGTTTAAACAGTTTAAACGGTTTAATCTGACTACATCTATGTGCCTCAGTGTCTCAGTGGTTTAATCATATTTTTGTTCATTCTTCTAAAGTTACGATGAATATCTGATTATAAATCTTCTCCGGTGATGGCACACGGCGGATATAGGCAATCTTCTTTCCGTCGGGTGAAAAAACACAGGCTTCATGCCTCGGTGTATTTATATCATCACTGCGAGGTGTAAGTCTGAATGTCTTGCCGGTAGTAACTTCAGTCATGGCTACACTGTTATCCATTATATGTGCGATGTAGCGGCCATCAGGACTCCATGTAAAAGCTGAGGATATTGACCATGGATTGTGAGTAATCTGTAAAGGCTCTCCACCGTTTGGCGAAATAGTCCAGAGTTGAACAATTCCATCTTTATCCTTCATAAGAAATGCTATGAGTGAGCCGTCAGGCGAACTGCGAAGCCAGTGCCGGGGACCCTGTATGCCGGGATATTTGCGGTCGGCAGTATATGTAAGTCTACGTTGTATTGTGCCTTTTGGAGGATATGGTCGTCTTGTTTCAGTCCCTGAAATAGGCACATCACCCGACAATGTTATATCTTCTGGCAAATCTACAATAAACACTTCAGAAATTGTTTCACCCCTTGATGTAACAACATGCCCTTGAAAAGATAGTGCCCTTCTCTGCCGACTACCATCAGAACGCAAATAGCCGTTTGTGCCAACCCATCCTTCTTCAAAGGCTTTTTTAATTTCATCAGAACCCGGCTTTGGGTTTGCAATTGTTCGTGAGACAACTACAGAGAAATATTCGCCATCATGATTTCTTGGATGTCCTTTCTTTGCATGAACTCCCCCAACTGGAGCACTAACACCCACATTACGGAGATTGATTTCATGCTCAGATGTTTCCTCTTTAAACTTTGACAGGATATGGTCCTCATAAGTAAAGCTAACCCACTCTCCATTAGCATCCCATATATGAACATGAGAACCGCCGCGCAGAGCACCCGGAGTGAACGGTGGTGTTAAATCACGGGCATCAAGATTGACAACTGTATCAGGACGAGATAGAGCCACAATAACACCCTGACGGTGGCTGGCACTGTATTGCCAGTCGAGTGTAGGATTTTCCGGACCAAGGATGAAGACAACCTTATTATCATGTGGATGAAAGGCAGCCGCACCACAGTTTGCACCATTAGTTGAGTGATAAAGCACCTTAACCTCTCCGGTATGAATATTGACCATCTCAATAGTTGAGCCGTTAAATATCTCACCTGACGGATCAGACCGCGTGTCATATACAATCCAATTACTATCCGGCGACCAGACACCGGTATTTGTAAGGATGTGTCCCTTATTCTGTGTTGTTATTTGTTTCTCGTAAGCAACAATTTGCATTTTTTTCTGAGGCTCGCCATTTGCTGGACTACTAAAAATCAATATCACTGCAAGTAAAAAAGGCAGGAAATTGTTTTTCATTGATGGAGTATAGATTTAAGAAAAATTGCAGTCAAGATTAATTTTAGGACATGAAATTTTTAGCGCCCAAATTTTATATTCGTTTTAATGTCCATGAGGATGGCTGTGCCATGTCTCTTTGTGTTTATGGCTGTGAATATGGATAAGATTGCACTCTTTAAGCAATGTCATATTTGAAAGGATGTCCTCTGTTTTTCCTTCTGCTGCAACCCTTTTCTCCTCGCTGAAGACATAACACCTGTCCGCAATCTCAGGAACAATATGCAAATCATGGGTAGCAGTAATAATTGTCTTCCCCGCTTCATTCGCCTCCGTGAGAATGTTTATCAGTTCTCTTGTGCTCCTCGGGTCAAGCCCTGCAGTAGGCTCGTCTAAGAGAAGGATATCGGGGTTTATTGTCAGCAGGGAGGCAATGGCAACTTTTCTCTTCTCTCCGATACTCAGCTCGTGAGGAGACCTTTCCTGTAAATGTTCTATCCTCAACAGCCTGAGGGCATCTTCCACCCGCTGAATAATCTCATCCTGCGGCAGTTCCAGTTGAAGGGGGCCAAAGGCAATCTCATCCAACACAGAGGCTGAAAACAACTGGGCATCGGGGTTTTGAAATAGGAGGGCAACCCTGTTCCTGAAAAGGCGGTTGAACCCGCCCTTCAGAGACTCTTGAGAAAGCCTCTCTCCAAAGGCACTCACATCTCCTGTATCAGGGAAAATAAGCCCGTCCAGAATTTTAAGAAATGTGGATTTCCCGCACCCGTTGGCGCCGAGGATGGCAATCTTCTCACCAGCATCTACCGCAAGACTCACTCCTTGTAAAGCCTTTATCTTTCCGAGATAAGAATATCCTACCTCTTTCGCCTCAAAAACCTTCAAGCAGACCTCCTTATAAATCGTTCAAACCGTTCAAACGGCTTAAACTGCTTAAACGGTTTGAACGGTTTTTTATAAAGTCAGTGAAAATCCGTGGCAAAAAATCTTTTTCTTTGTGTCTTAGTGGTGAAAGGGTTTTATATTTTTATTATCTGGAGTATAAAAACCCCGATAGAAAGAGAGAGCCATACATAATCCCGCATCTTTATCCTGAAATTATCCATAATCCTGACCTCTCCATCAAATCCACGCGATACCATTGCATCGTATACATCTTCCGACAACCTCCTTGATTTGTGAAATAGGAAATCGATTCTTCCTGCCACCCACTTCTGACCTTCCTTCCTGCTGTGTCCTTTTATCGTCCTGCTCAAAAGGGCAATATACATATCTTCAACTGTGGAGAGGAGGAGATAAATATACCTGTAAGTCATGGAAAGGATGAGGACAAAGAGCGGTGGTATACGGAAGACCCTCAGAGCCTTCATTATATGGTCCCACTTTGTCGTAAGAATAAGGAGGACGATAAAAGATACAGATGCTGCAACCCTTAA
>JACRGN010000066.1 GCA_016234205.1 Nitrospinota bacterium
TGTAATATTGATCTTCTCTGCTTCTATGGCTTTTATCTGGTATATGATAAAGCCACGCCTTATAGAAATATCGCCATACCTATATACTACGGCAGGTATTGCAATAGCTGTTTTTGTTTTTTATACGCTTATAAAATATACTGTTACAGCATTGTCTGTAGTCACAGGAAAAAATCTCCCCCCTTTTTTAAATATAAACAGCCCCAGCGCCGTCATCTTAATCTGCCGATATGCTATAAAGATTGGGAAGACATTTGGCATATCAATAGACAGGATAGGAAACTCCTTTGTCCATTTTAACAATTCCCTGATGAGGGTGATAAAAAAAGGGAGCAGGAATGAGAGGCTCCTTATCCTTCTTCCAAGGTGCATACAAAACTCTAAATGCAAACAGAAGGTTGCGGAGGATATAAATAATTGCAAGGACTGCGGAAAGTGTGTCATTACAGAATTTAAGGCATTGAGCAAAGAATACAGGTTTCATATAAATGTTGCCACAGGCGGAAGTCTGGCAAGGAAGATGGTCTATAAATTAAGGCCGTCCTCAATACTGGCAGTGGCATGTGAAAGGGAGCTTGTCAGCGGGATTCAGGATACAGATTCAATCAGGGTCTTCGCTATACCAAACCTGCGACCTGAAGGTCCATGTAAAAACACAACAGTGGATATGAATAAGGTCAGGAACGCAATCAATTTCATATATGATAATGAAAATGAAAATTTGAGCCTTGAGGGCAAGGTGAGCGGTACAATTGTTGAGGCAGGGGCAAGGGGATGATTTTTTATGGGGTTTGTGTTAAACTATATATGAGGAAATTATAAAAATCATAAGGAGAAGGGGAGAAGAAGATGGAGAAATGGAGAGATAATAAGTCAGATTCTTTTTTCTCCTTTTTTCCCTTTTCTCCATTCTCCTTAATCTTTTTCATTTGTTGTTTTTAGGAGGAAGGATGCTTAGGGAAAGGGTAGAAAAGGTTTTGGATGAGATAAGACCAGCCCTGCAGATGGACGGCGGGGATGTGGAATTGGTTGATGTGGAAGAAAACGGAGTGGTTAAAGTAAAACTTATGGGTAATTGTGGTTCCTGCCCGAGTTCCACCATGACACTCAAGATGGGAATTGAAAGGGCAATAATGGAGAACATCCCTGAAGTTGTAAGTGTAGAACAGGTATGGTAAGAAATTGAAAGAGAAAAGTCAAGGTTGAGGTTAAGGGTGAGTTAATTTTTTCTTAGCCTTAACCTTAATCTTTTTTTGGGAGGTATTTTAATGGTCAATGAAGCCTATGCAATGGCTCCGCTTCCGGGCGGTCAGGGTGGGACAGGGTCTTTATTCATGAGTATGCTGCCGATAATAGCAATGTTTGCTATTTTTTATTTCCTTCTGATAAGGCCTCAGTCAAAGAAGCAGAAGGAACATCAGTTAATGCTTGATAATCTTAAAGAAGGGGATAATGTTATAACAACAGGCGGTATGTATGGGACAATCGCCAAAATTAAAGAGGATGTCATAACACTTCAGGTTGCTGAGAATGTAAAGGTAAAGATAGGGAAGGGTTACATAGCCGCACTTAAAGGAAAAGAAGAGTAAAAGAACAAGAAACTAATTAAACCGCAGAGGCACTGAGACACAGAGGAAAAACAAAAAATAAAAGACTGAATTTGGACGCAGATGAACGCAGATTATTAGGATTTAAAACAAAAAAACCTGTGTCCTATAATTTTATTTCTCTGTGCCTCTGTGTCTCTGTGGTTAATATTTTAGTATTTTTATGAGTAAGAGGGCGTTGGTAAACCCCGTTAGAAAAGACGGGGCTTTAACCCCCCATTTTTGTAGGGAATTAAAACTTTCTAACGGGGTAAAGGAATTGACTCGTGATGAAATAACACTTGATGCCGTTAAACAGCATCCAAGGGTTAAGGTTTATATAGAAAAGGCAAATGAACACCTGAATGGCATCGGTTATACAGAGCATGGCTACCGTCATGCCGGTCTGGTGGCTGAGATTGCCTTTAATATCTTAGAGAGGCTTGGCTATCAAAGGAGATATTGTATTGCCGCCTCAATTGCAGGCTACCTGCATGATATGGGTAATCTCCTCGGCAGGGATAATCACTGGCAGTCAGGGGCAATACTGGCTAAGGACATACTGATTGATGTCGGTATGAATATAGAAGATGTTGCTGTGATTATGAATGCCATAGCAAACCATGAGGAGGGCGTTGGTGAGCCGACAACCCCTATAGCGGCGGCACTGATTCTGGCGGATAAGGCAGATGTCCATGTATCAAGGGTGAGAAACCCTGACATGAAGACATTTGATATCCATGACAGGGTAAATTATGCAGTCAAGCACTCTTTCTTAAGGGTGGATGCTGAAAATAAAAAGATTTCTCTGGAATTGACAATAGATACTGCAGTATCGCAGGTTATGGAATATTTTGAGATATTCCTTTCAAGGATGATTATAAGCAGAAGGGCTGCACAGTCTTTAGGCTGCACCTATGAGCTTATAGTCAATGAGGTGAAATTACTATAAAAGAACAAAAACCTAATGAAACCACAGATGGACACAGATTAACACAGATTTTAAAAACTTATTCTTTTTAATCTGCGGTAATCTGCGAAATCTGCGGATATATAATTTTATTATGAGAAA
>JACRGN010000077.1 GCA_016234205.1 Nitrospinota bacterium
TAGGCTTATTATAATATGGCGTGATTAAAAGGGCGGCATCTGCACCTGCATCCTTCGCATGTCTTGTAAGCATTATTGCCTCTGAAGTAGAATTTGAGCCTGTCCCTGCAATAACAGGAATCCTTTTATTGACAATCTCCATTGTAAGCTCAATAACCCTCTCATGCTCCTGATGAGTGAGTGTTGCTGACTCGCCTGTTGTCCCGCATGGAACAATCCCCTGAGTCCCCTCTCTTATCTGAAACTCAATAAGGTCAGAGTAAGCCTTTTCATCTATCTTTCCATTTTTAAATGGAGTTACTATTGCTACAAAAGAGCCTTTAAACATATTGTCATAGTATCAAAGTGTCAAAGTGTCAAAGTGTCAAAGTCTTTAAACTCTGATACTCTGATACTTTGATACTTTGACTCTCCTGAATTAATATCCCTCCTCCCACAGTTCGCCATTATACACAACCGCCGTATCCCCTTCCAGATACACATCCTTGAATCCAGTATGGTCAATTCTGAAATATATATTTAAGATTTCACCACCCTTAGTCTTAACTGCCACAGGTGATTTCACCTTCCCGCCAAGGGATGATATTAAGGCACTTGCTACTGCACCTGTCCCGCATGCCAGTGTTTCGTCCTCTACCCCTCTTTCATAAGTTCTCATCAAAATATTGTGCTCATCCATTATCTGGACAAAATCCACATTAGTCCCTGCAGGCTGAAACTCCTGATGATACCTTATCTTCCGGCCTATTCCAACAACATCAAAATTTTCTACACTTGAAACAATTTTAACAGCGTGAGGGACATTTGTATTTATAAAGGATAAAACCCTTACCCTTTCATCAACTGGTATCTCAATATTCCTTCTCAAGTCTTTTGGCTCTACCATGGCAAGTTTAACCTTTCTTCCTTTTACCTCTGCCTTTATAATACCTGCCTTTGTTTCAAAAGAGAGATTCTCCTTTGCAATCTTATGGATATATGCAAACCTTGCAGCACACCTCCCGCCGTTTCCGCACATCTCTGCCTCACTGCCGTCAGAATTATAAAACCTCCATTTAAAATCAACCCTATCCGAAGACTCTATTAAAATCAGCCCATCCGCACCTACTGAAAATCCTCTCCTGCAGACCATTTTTGCAAAATTACCCACATCTCCATTGACCAAACCTTTGCGGTTATCAATCAGGATAAAATCATTCCCGCTGCCATTCATCTTATAAAAAGGAATCTTTGCCATAAACCGATAATCCTTTATTTTATCTTCTCAACAAACTTTTTTGCAGCATTTAATACGGCTTTTACCGTATCCGTATGCCTTAATAGTCCTCTATAATATCCTGCAATATGTAATTCGGCATAGATATCCTCAAACTCCCTAAGCAGTTTACCATTATGCACAGTAAGATGCTTTTTTAGCATCTCTCTATAAGCATCTACTGATGGATTCGCTTTGCTCACCACAAGCTTTGGGAGATTCTTTTCCATAAATCCTTTCTTTAACAGGTATTCATCAACAGCCTTTAATATACCAAGATAAGCCACTCCGCATGCCGACTTAACATACTTAAGGTCTACATACTTATTATCTTCAATTTTAGACTTACTTAATATATCCTTTGCATTATCCAAATACCTTATCGCCTCTTTCATTTGAACCTCTGTTTTTTAAGTTATATTATAAAATAGATATTATGCCAAAATATTCCTGATGTCAATACACAAGACCGATTGCTCATTGCTCGTTGCTTATTTATATGATAGGATAATGAAAAAATGTTCACCCCGTTAGATAATAAGTATTCAATGGGATTATTTCCATTCAATAGCAAATATCTAACGGGGTTCATGTAAGAGAAACTATAAAAGCAGCCACAAGATTTCACAAGATTTACACAAGATGACACAAAGTGTCATACTGAGCGGAGCGAAGTATCTTGAATTAGATTCTTCACTTCGTTCAGAATGACATTTCTTGTGTTAATCTGTGTTAATCTGTGGTTTCATTAGATTTTTGGAGGAGTAATGCAGAGAAGAATTTATATTGCCGATGATATTCCCACAAATGTAAATCTCGTAGAAAATATTTTCAGCGGCGATACAAACCTTATCATTAAAAAGTCTCATAATGGAAAGGAGCTTCTCGGGTTGATAGAGAGTGACGGGTTTCCTGACCTGATACTCCTTGATTTGATGATGCCTGTAATGAACGGCTTTGATGTGTTAAACCGCTTAAAGGAGAGGCGGGAGAAAAATTACTTTCCGATAATTGTCATTTCGTCGTTCTCCGACCAGCAGAATATTGTGAACGCACTTTCCCACGGGGCAGATGATTATGTAACAAAGCCGTTCTTCATGAGCGAACTCAAGACAAGGGTCTATAACATGCTCAAGTTAAAGGAGCATGACGAGCTTTTAAACAGGTCATTAGACATCATGCAGGGGAATCTCCTTGAGAAGATTAAGATGCTGGAGCAGTCTCAGACTGAGATTATAATAAGACTCGGCAAAGCAGCGGAATTCAGGGATAATGAGACAGGAAAGCATATTGAAAGGATAGCGGATTTTGTTGACCTTATGGTAGGAGAGATTGAAATGAGCAGGGAAGAGAGGGCTATGATGAAATATGCATCGCCGATGCACGATGTGGGAAAGATAGGCATACCTGACAACATACTGCTGAAGCCCGGTAAATTGACTGATGACGAATTTAAGATAATAAAATTCCATACAATCATAGGCAGTAAGATTTTAAGCGGAACGACCATCTCCATCCTCGAGCTTGCAAGAGAGATTGCAGTCAGCCACCATGAGAGATGGGATGGCAGCGGTTATCCTCTGAAATTAAAGGGCACAGATATTCCGCTATCAGGGATGATAGTATCTGTTACGGATGTCTTTGATGCTCTTACATCCGAGAGGGTATATAAGGCTGCATGGCCGGTTGAAAAGGCGATTGACTATATAAAGGAGCAGAGGGAAAAACAGTTTGCCCCTGATATTGTGGATGCCTTTTTTAAAATAGTGGATAAGCTCATAAAAATAAAAAAGGCAAAGGCAGACCAGCCGGCAGCCAAATCAATGATACAGCAGATTATTGACGGCGATTACACCATTGAAGAGCTTATAGA
>JACRGN010000071.1 GCA_016234205.1 Nitrospinota bacterium
AAATTCCACTGGGGCCACTGGAAAAATTCCAGACACAACAAACAGTATTACAACAAACAGATAAAACCGTTAACGTTACGGAAACGGAATTTAAATCTGAATTAGAAGAAAAATCAAGAAGCGAATACTTATTAGAAAGAATCTTAGAGGTTACCGGAGACAAAAGGAGTAAAGGCTTTTATAGGAAAGTTACAAGAAAATGTCCTGATGCAATAATCTACCGGGCATTAAGTGAAGTTAAAGACACAGATAGGATGGGAAAAATTAAAAAAAGCAAAGGGGCATACTTTACATCTCTAATTCAAAAATATGCAGAGGAACAAGGTATAGAAATTTAACAGGAGGACACTATGTCAAAAATAATCTGTTTAGCAAACCAGAAAGGCGGAGTAGCAAAGAGCACAACAGCAATAAACATGGCAGCCTTTTTAGGACTCAAAGACTACAAAGTGCTTGTCATAGACTTTGATCCGCAGGGGAATGCATCTTCTTTCCTTGGGGTCAATATAGACGAGCCAGATTTAAAAACATCAGGCAACTGGATAACAGGGGAATCAGAATTTAAAGAAACAGTAATAGAGACAAAATTTAAAAACCTGTTTATCATTCCATCAAACGATATATTAAAACAGGCTGAGATAAAGATTGAATCAGACAGAATTCAATCACTCAGATACCTTGAAAGAAAATTAACTGAAATAAAAAATGACTTTGAAGTGATAATCATAGACACCCTGCCGAGCTTTGGCACACTCTTTATCAATGCCCTTGTTGCATCTGATTATGTGATTATACCAGCTAAGCTTGAAACAGGGTCTCTGTTTGGAGTTAAAAACCTCATAGATAACATCTTAAAGATAGAAAGCAACTTTCACAGCCTTGAGATACTCGGCCTATTGGGGACATTCTACAGGGCGGGCGTAAAAGAATGTGATAAAAGCTTTGATGAGCTTGTAGCTGCCTTTGGCGACAAGGTCTTTGACGCAAAGATTAACCTCACGAGCAAAATAGCCGAGGCAGCAGGATTTGGTGAGCCTGTTGCTTACTATGATACAAGAAACAAAGGCTATGAAGACTACAACAGCTTTGTAGATGAAGTAATAGAGAGACTCAAAATAGCTAAACCAGTAACAGCATGCGAAACGGTTTCGCAAAGCAAATAACGAGGTGAGGAAATGAACAAAGACAAATTAAAGGAAAAAGAGAGAGTGAATCCCCTTGCCATGTTTTTTGTGAAAGACGGCAAGGTTGCCAAAAAAACTGACAGCGGCGCAATACCTCAAGACGGAAACTACATCCAGATAAGTTTAAATAAAATCTGTCCTAACAGATTTCAGCCGCGCACTGAATTTGATGAGGTTGTTTTACATGAACTTGCAGAATCCATAAAGGCAAGGGGAGTAATACAGCCCATCATAGTCAGAAAGCTGAATAGCGCAACAGTTGCGCAAGACGGAATTGACTATGAGCTTATTGCCGGTGAGAGAAGACTAAGGGCCTCAAAGCTTGCAGGCCTTACAACTATCCCAGCAGTCATAAAAGAGGCATCCGATGACGAGCTTAGAACTCTTGCTTTAATAGAAAACATCCAGAGGGAAGACTTGTCTGTAATAGATAAGGCAAAGGCAATACTGCAACTTAAAAATGATAATGGATTAAAGAAAGAAGATATTGCAAAGGTTATAGGGTTAAGGGTAAGGATGGTTGAGATGAATATTAGGATTGCGGAGGCTGGCGAGGTCTATCAAAATATAATAACAGACAATAAGCTGAGCTTTAGGGTCAGCGATAAGCTAATGAGCTTAGGTGAAAAAATAGACAGACTGAAGAACAGAGACCAATCGCTTTACAACAAATTGATAAAAATTTTACAAAAGGGTCCTGTAATAGAGGGGCTATTAGATAAAATAGCAGGCAACTACTTTTCTAAAGAAACGAAAACTGATGGTAGCGGCACACAAGGGCCGGTTAAGAGAGAAAATTTCTATGAGACTGACAAGGAACTTGGGCTTAGTTTTAAAGTAAACAAGGCAGATACAATAAACGACGAGCAGAGGAACTTATTAGTTAAACAGACCGAAAGCTTTTTTAGCTCTTTAGGCGCTAAGGAAGTGATAATAAGATTTTGAGTTTACGCAACGCGTTGCGGAAGTGGGACAAAAAGTCAACGAATAGAAGAAAGGGCGTGATAAAGTGTCTAATAAAGAGTTTAAAATTAAGTGGCAACCTAAAGGGCAATATTCTGGTTGCTATTATGATTGCCCCCTCGCCCCTGTAATTATTTGTATGCACACAGTATTTTTAATATACCTTGAAAGCCTCTCACCCCCCACCACCCTCCCCCAACGACCTGGTAGGGTGGTGGGGGGTGAGACAAGGTAAGACAAATTAAAAATACTGTGTGGGTGTGGTAGAGGGGGGGCGAGGGGGTGGAAAAAGAACGAAGGAGAAAGAGGAATAAGAATAAAATACTATTACTACAACAACTACAACTACAAAAACAAAGATAAAGATAAAGGCTAAAACAACGAATGAAAGATAAGACTAAAACAGAGATTAAGAACAATAAGTGTGAGTGGGCAATATGCGATGGTGGATACAAGAACGAGAACGGTGAGTGCAATATCTCATATCTAATTGAAGCTGAACTTATATATTGTATAGGCGGCCATCAGATAGGTGGACGAGGCAAGAAGCCTCAGACAATTGAAAAATAATTAGTAAGGATAAAAAAATAGAAACGAAGGGCAAAACTAAAACCAAAAAAATAATACTTCAGGACAGAGACTATGAGATGCTGAAATACATCCTTGAGCAAAAGTTTCTGTCCCGGGATCAAATAATAAGGTGGTTCTATAAATCAAAGGATGCGAATAAAAGACTCTGGGAGGTCGGTCTCGCAGGCTACCTCAAGAAAGCGCCTGTGGTCTTAAACTCAAAAGACCACTTCCTTATCAAAAGTCATGGGTTGAGGGCTTTGGCAGAGAGAGGTACAAACGGAATTAGGCCAGCAAGCAGCATTGATATAAGATTCTATTTCCATGACAGGACGGTAACGGACTTAAGGTTGCTTTTTGAGAGTATTGGTCTTGCGAGAGACTGGAAAAGCGAAAAGGTGTTAAGGTCTGAGCTTGGCGCTTTGAAGGTGCCTGATGGGGTGTTTTTAAGCCCGGCAGGTAAAAAGATTGCCTTTGAACTTGAGCTTACGCCAAAAGAGAACAGCCGATATAAAGAAATATTATCTGAATACCAGAATGTGGACAGGGCTTTTTATGTGGTAAGGGGGGAGGCGCTCTTTATGAGGCTTAAGGGTCTTATGAGAAACAAGATGTTAATTTGCAAGCTTGAGGACATAGAAAGAGACCCTCTTAAGACAGAGGTCTTCTGGGGAAATGAGAGAATGACAATCAAGGAGCTTATAGATGCAAAATAAAGGCAGCAATATTTTAATGATATTTGTGATTGGAATAGGCATCTTGGTGGTGTCTAAGATTATAGTGCCTTTAGCTCTTGGGGCGGTGTTATTTGGCATATATGTTTTGGCTTGGACACTACTTAGAAAGACAGGCCGTGAGAGGGAAGGGATAATCGTTAGCGCTGTTGTCTTAGCTGGTTTGATTATTGCTGGATATTTTACTGTTAAGGGTTTTGTAAAAAACATTAATCTCTATCATAGTGCAATGGATAGATTTTTAACCTTGCTTGTTTACGGAAAGAAGGTGGAAGGGCTGCCAGACTTTTGGGGTATACAGCAGAAATATTGGTTTTATATCCTTGTAGAGGGATTTGTCTTTTCATTGACTATTATCCCGGCAGTCTTTGGCTACCACTATTGGAAGACCAAAAAGAAGCGTGAGAGACTCTATGGCAAACAAAGGAAGGTATACGAAATACCTGAGGGGTTATTTGGGAAATACCGTGAGAGGGAAGACTATAACAAGACCTTTTTAGGGGTATCTTTTTATAATCGTAAACCTGTCTTGGTAAGCAATGAGGTTGCAAACCTTCACGGTGTGATAGTGGGCGCTACAGGGGCAGGAAAGACAGTAACAATCATGAACTTTATTGCAAATGCAATAAAGACAGGAAAACCCCTTATTGTTTTAGATGGAAAAGGAGAGAGAGGCTTCTGGAGAGAAATCTTTGCATGGGCATGCATGTATGGCAGGCAGGATGACTTTCAGTTATTCTCAATCACAGAGGAAAACAGCGCAACATACAATCCCATGCTAAGAGGAGATGCGACAGAGCTAAAGGACAAGATTATAGGCTCAGAGGTGTTTACAGAGCCGCATTATAAGGCTAAAAATGAGAGGTGGCTATTAGAAGAAATCAGCAGGATGAAAGAAGAGGGGAAAGGCATTACATTGAAAGAAATAGTAGACAGCGTGGCAAGTGATAAAGAAATAGAAGGATTACAAAACAGGCTGTCCCTTTTAACTGAATGTGAATTTGCCAGATTCCTGAACACAGAAGAATCAGAGATTGACCTGTATAAGACAGTGATGGAGAAAAAGATTACAGTCTTATCTGTCAATATCCAGAAATATGGCATGACAGCAGAAAGACTCGGAAAGATGATCCTGCAGGATATTAAGACAGTAAGCAGTGAGATACAAGCAAGGGTAGATGAAAATAAAAGAAATGACTGTTACATAATCATAGACGAATTTAGCAGCTTTACCAATGAGCAATTCATTGACTGCCTTAATAAGGGCAGGAGCGCTAAATTCCATATACTCCTTGCCTTTCAGGAGCTTGCTGATCTGCAGAAGGCGGGGGCACACTATCTTGGTCAGGTTTTAGGCAATACAAATCTTAAAATCATTATGAGGCAGGAGCTTCCCCAGAGCGCTGAGACCTTTGCTAAGCTTATAGGCACAAAGACTACAGTAAAAGAGACCATGCAGGTAGGAGAGGATAACATGGTTACAGGCACAGGCAGCATGAGGTCAGTTGAAGAATTCATAGAAGCGCCGAACAGGATA
>JACRGN010000076.1 GCA_016234205.1 Nitrospinota bacterium
GTGCTTAAAGTTGATGATGAGATTGATGAGGCAGCAAAAAAGACGCTGGCATCCTATTCAAAGAATATCAGAGAGGGGACACCTGAATGGGAGGTATTATATAATAAGCATTACAATGAAGAGGCAAAAAAGAGGAGGGGGTTTTAGTCAAGAAGCAGTTGTATTCCACAAATAAGATGATTTTCCTTCCTAATTATCTATCCATTTTTCAATTACAGAAATTCCTTGCAGATAGCAGTCTATATAAGGGATGAATAATTCAAACTTCTTTGAAGTCCTGCATAAAGATAAACACACATCTGCCCGCCTCGGAAAGCTTAAAACATATCACGGAGAGATAACGACCCCTGTATTCATGCCTGTCGGCACTCAGGCATCAGTAAAAACACTATCTCCACAGGATTTAAAAGATAATGATGTTGAGATTATCCTTGGTAATACCTATCATCTATACTTAAGACCCGGACATAGTGTAATAAACGGGCTTGGCGGTTTGCATAAATTCATCGGGTGGGATAGACCTATTTTGACAGACAGCGGTGGTTTTCAGGTCTTCAGCCACAGCGACTTGAGAAAGATAAATAAAGATGGTGTTGAATTCAGGTCATATATAGACGGCTCAAAACATTTTATGACACCTGAATTATCTGTTGAGATTCAGGAATCACTTGGGGCTGATATAATTATGATATTTGATGAGCCGGCACCTTATCCCTCTACTTACGAATATACACTTAAGTCTACAAGGTTGACCACAGAATGGGCAAAGAGATGTAAAGCGAGGCATAATAAAAAAGGGCAGCTTCTTTTTGGAATTGTTCAGGGGGGAATTTATGAGGATTTGAGAAAAAATAGTATTGAGGATATAGTGGGTATAGGATTTGACGGCTATGCAATTGGGGGCTTGAGTGTCGGCGAGGGAAAGGAGCAGATGTATCAGATGACAGGATATACTGCTCCTCTGCTGCCATCTGATAAACCGAGGTATCTTATGGGTGTGGGGACACCAGAGGATATTGTGAGATGTGTATCAATGGGGGTGGATATGTTTGATTGTGTAATGCCTACAAGAAACGCAAGAAACGGCTGTCTCTTTACAAGCAATGGCAAAGTGAATATAAGAAATGCCAGATTTATAAAGGATGAGAATCCATTAGACCCAAATTGTAACTGTTATACATGCAAAAATTTCTCTCTGGCATATCTAAGGCACCTGTTTGTATCTGATGAAATACTATCGTTGAGGTTGAATACAATACACAATATACATTATTATATGAATTTGATGAAAAGGATTAGGGAGGCAATTGTAAAAGACAGGATGTGTGAACTAATGAATAGAGATTCTTCCCCTTCGCTCTGCTCAGAGTCGGAATGACATGCTTTTTCATAGATGACATTTTGTTTTGTCATTCTGAGGAAGCACATTCACTTCGTTCAGTGTAAACTCTGCGACCGAAGAATCTCACTTCTCTGATTATGCCAAAAACAGTAAGAGCAATTGGCTTGATGTCAGGGACCTCGGCAGATGGGGTTGATGCCGCCCTTGTAGAAATAAAAGGGAAGGGACTTGATTGTAAAGTGGATTTAATAGCCTTTAAGAAATTTCCATTTTCAAAAGATTTAAGGGAGTTAATCCATAAAGTATCCACACCTGAATATGGGAGTGTAGATTTGATATGTCAGTTAAATTTTATACTTGGGGATTTATTTGCAAGGGCTGCAATAGGAGTTGTCAAAAAAGCAGGAATTAAAATAAAGGATATTGATTTGATAGGTTCACATGGTCAGACAATCTATCATATGCCGGAGGGGAATCCCCCATCCACTTTACAGATAGGCGAGCCCTCTATTATTTCCGAGAGGACAGGAGTTACAACAATTGCAGATTTTAGAACAATGGATATGGCAGCGGGGGGGCTTGGTGCACCTCTTACTCCGTTTGCACATTACATGCTTTTTAGAAATAAAGGAAAGGGAGTGGCAGTCAATAATATTGGGGGTATAAGCAATGTAACATTTATTCCAGCAGGAGGGAGTATAAATGATGTAATTGCCTTTGATACAGGACCTGGAAATATGCTCATAGACTCAATTAGCTATATAGTTACAAAGGGGAAAGTGGACTATGACAAAGATGGTAAAATGGCAAATAGGGGAGAGGTCAATGAGATACTTTTAAATAAACTCATGAAACATCCGTTCATAAAAAAGAGACCTCCAAAATCTACAGGGAGAGAGGAGTTTGGTTATGATACAGCATCAAGCGTCTATAAATTGGCAAAGAGATTTAGGCTATCTGATGAGGATATTTTAGCAACTATAACAAAATTTACAGCAAAGACAATTGCAGAGAATTACAGGAGATTTATTCTAAAACGAAATAAAATATCAGAGGTTATTATCTGTGGTGGCGGTGCAAGGAATCCTGTCTTAATAGATATGATATCAAGGGAGTTAAAATCAATCAGGGTAAGAACATCAAATAGTTATGGTTTTCCTCCTGAAACAATAGAATCAATAGCCTTTGCTATTTTAGGATATGCCACATTAAAAGGTGCCCCTGCAAATCTTCCTCAAGTTACAGGTGCCAGGAAGAGAGTAGTTCTTGGAAAGATAATTTGATGTTCATTTTTTGAACTATTTTCTTGACACGGTGATATATCATCTTTATAATTATTGTTCAAGGATTGAACAATATAGCCGATATTAAGCTTACAAACATTATATCACTGTAATCCAATGGAAAAAGATACTCATAGAACCTTCCAGCTTTTAACAGAAATAGATAAGGATAACCATATAAGCCAGAGAGCACTTTCAACGAAGCTTGGTATCGCACTTGGTCTCACCAATTCTATTATAAAACGCTGTGTAATGAAGGGATACATAAAGATTTCCACTATTCCAAAGAACCGCATAAAATATCTCATTACACCTAAAGGATTCGCTGAAAAAGCCCGATTAACATATAATTATCTTCAATATACTGTAAGTTTTTACCGTGATGCGAGAGAGAAGATAAAAGAGTCTTTTCAATCAATAAGTGGAGATGGTATTAGAGATGTGATTTTTTATGGGGCAGGAGAGGTTGCAGAGATATCTTTTATTTCATTGGCGGAGACAGATTTGAAGTTAGTGGCGGTTATTGATGATTTTAAGAAAGGCGAAGTTTTTTTCGGGATGCCTATCTACGGCAGAGAGAAATTAGATGAAATAGCTTATGATAAAGTCATAATAACAACATTTCGCGCTGCAGATACAATTCATAAAATACTAAAAAATGAGAAGAATATACCAAAGGGTAAAATTTTCTTATTAAATGGATATAAGTGATATTAAAAATTTGTGATTGGATAATATTTTATTCATTAATATTAATAGTAACACTTACCCCTTTAGTAATTAACCCTTGGGGGGATGACCAGTTCAGACTTCCAAAAGAGGTATTTGCTCAGATTATGATAATCATAGCATTCTCAAGCTGGCTGATAAAGCTTCTGGAAGAAAGTTTAATTTCCCCAAACCCCCCTTTATTAAAGAGGGGCAAAGGTGGGATTTTTCTGTCCGTGATAAAAAAAATATTTAAGAAGACACCATTTATGTTACCAATATCCTTACTAATCCTTGCCAGCCTTTTCTCTTTAATTAATTCCACAAGTGCCCTATTCAGTTTTAAGAGTATTTTGAATATAATTCTTTATTCCATATTATATATATTGGTAGTAAATAACATTAAAGATGAAAAACAAGTAAGAAGATTGTTAATCTCTGCCCTTATTTCAGGTACTGTTACCTCAATTTATTGTCTTGTTCAATATTTCGGTTTAGACCCAATTACACATACTGTTAATCCTGCTCAACCCAATATAGGCAGTTACAGGACAACAGGTTTCTTAGATAACCCCGACATTGTCTCAGGTTACCTTATTGTCTTCCCAACAGTTGCATTGTCAATGTTCCTTATATCAACAAAACTTGCTTTGAGAATTTTCTTCTTTTCCGCTTTATTCTTGATTACAGCAATTATTATTATGATTCATTCAATTACTCCAATTTTTGGTTTATTTGCTGCTTTTCTGGTTTTTATGGTTTTTGTAAAGCCACACCTTCCTTCACTTCCTTCAAAGGCAAAGATTGGACTTGCAGTTATATTGGTTTTATTTGTCGGTGCAGGATTTATTACTGGTAAATTTGGCTCAATATTCAACAGTCTGTCATTCCATTATAAGAGATTTCAAAACTTATCTTCTGATAGATTATTAATGTGGCGGACTGCTGGAGAAATGATAAAGGATAAACCTATTGCTGGGATTGGAGTAGGTATGTATAAAGTAAAATTTTTTGAATACAGAGATAAGGTGCTAGACAAGATTCCGTATTTTGGTGTTTATGAAAAAGCCGAGCAGTCACATAATGAATACCTTCAATTATGGGCAGAGATGGGGACTATAGGAATTATAGCAATCTTGTGGTTAATTATTAACTATTTTGCTTATGCAATTAAACTTGCTGTTCCCCGTAGTTCTGCTGCGGGGTTACCTTATATTCCCTCTCCCCTTGAGGGAGAGGGAAGGGTGAGGGGGACTACCAATCAATTATTGATAGTCGGTTGTATGTCTGGTGTTGTAGCAATCTTAATTGATGCTATAGGAAGTTTTCCCTTTCACATAGCTCCGTCAGCAGTTTTGACCATAGTTTTAATCGCACTTACAGTATCCCTAACTATTTCATCTCCAATAGAGAAACGGTTAAGTCTACCATCTTCCTCTCCTCTTGTGGGAGAGGATTGAGGTGAGGGGGATTAAAGAATTATGTCTTTAAATTGGTATGCAGTTAGATCCCGAAGTAATCACGAGCAGAAGGTTAATGACCTTTTAATGGCTAAATCATTTCATGTCTATTATCCGACTGTTGAGGTTTGGAGCAGGAGAAGGGATAGAAAGAAGAAAGTAAGGAAACCACTATTTTCTGGATACTTATTTGTAGAATGTGAACTTGATAATTATACATGGCTTGAAATAAAGAAGACACATGGGGTAGTGAATCTTGTGGGATTTTCAGAAAGACCCGAGCCAATTCCATCAGACCAGATACATTCAATTCAGACTATTCTTGATGCAGGAATAACCCCACGCCCCCATCCATATCTGGATAAAGGGGATAAGGTTATTGTTGTGGACGGACCTCTCAAAGGGGCAATAGGTATATACGAAGAATTTGACAAGGAA
>JACRGN010000068.1 GCA_016234205.1 Nitrospinota bacterium
GCAGGAGGCTGTTTCTGGTGCATGGAGCCTCCCTTTGAAAAGCTGAATGGCGTGGTTGAGGTGATAGCAGGCTATACTGGCGGCGAAAAGGGGAACCCTACTTATAAAGAGGTCTCCTCCGGAGCCACAGGACACTATGAGGCAATACAGATTGTCTATGACCCGGAAAAGGTAACCTACGAAGAGCTTCTTGATGTTTTTTGGAAACAGATAGACCCTACAGATGCAGGGGGTTCATTTGTTGACAGGGGACAGCAGTACGGCTCCGCCATCTTTTATCATGATGATAAACAGAAACGTCTTGCAGAACTCTCAAAGGAAAAGCTTGGGAAATCAGGAGTCTTTAAAAAGCCGATTGCTACAAAGATACTTGAATTCAGGGTATTCTACAGTGCAGAGGATTACCATCAGGACTATTATAAGAAAAATCCCCTGCGATACAAATTTTACAGGTCAAGGTCTGGGCGCGACAAATTTATTAATGAGGCCTGGCAGGGGAAAGAAGATAAAACAGGCCAATTAAAAAAATCTCCTGAGGAATTAAAGAAAAAACTCACACCTCTTCAGTATGAGGTTACGCAGAAAAAAGGCACAGAGCCGCCATTTAAAAACGAATATTGGGACAACAAGAAAGAGGGTATATATGTTGACATAGTCTCTGGCGAGCCGCTCTTTGCCTCTATTGACAAATTTGATTCTGGCACAGGCTGGCCAAGCTTTACAAAACCGCTTGAGCCTGACAATATAGCGGAGAGAAAGGACAAAAGCCTCTTTACAATTAGAACAGAAATCAGGAGCAAAAATGCAGACTCTCACCTTGGCCATGTGTTCAATGACGGCCCAGAACCTACCGGACTTAGATATTGCATAAACTCTGCTGCGCTCAGATTCATTCCAAAGGAGGAATTGGAAAAAGAGGGCTATGCTAAATATAAAAACCTCTTTGAGTAATTTAATAAAGGCATTCTTAACGCATGAACATGCAACGCTCCGTATTAAAGCGACACAGGCAGCGGCATAGCTGTTGAAAGGGCGATAGAAAAGGATTGCACCATGTTAAACGGATACAGCGTGAATATTTGCTGGTAGCTTAGAAAGGGTAAGTTCTTTTAGCTGAACCTTTTTACTTGCATTGTCAATATCAATACCAACCAGATTGCCTTCGGCATCATAGTCAAGAACAATGCCTTCAGAAACTTCTACACTCTCCGTACTTGGCTTTTCTGATAAATCAATGTAAAGAGAATCTGTTTCTGGGTAATAATTTAGTTTCATGGCTTAAATCTCCTATCAGGAAAGGCATTGTGAATTGTCCTTTTATCATCTAAAGTAACAACTCGTAATACACGACCTTCTAATTCATTAATTATACCCCAAAATCGAAAACGATTATGCTCTTGGGGTTCAACTTTAAGCGGGTTTTCAATAATTTTAATACACCATTCCTTTTTTATATATGGCCTCTTACGCAATACTTCTTTTTCAAAGTATTCAGTAAATTTATATTTGTCCATTTAGCATTTAGTAGCGAATATAATTTTGTATTTTATTTTAGAATCTGTAATATTGTATATTGATACAAATTGCCATGTCAAACCTTTTCTTGCAAAAGCCTGAGATATAATAGAAATGTCCTTGATGCGGGTCAGGTAGAATATGCCCCTTTGCAGCAATATTGGCATGGGAAAAGACTATTACAATAAAGACAGGTTGTCATGAAAAATATGGGAGTGTCACCGCTTATCTCCTCGTGCATCGTGCCGATTGAGCGACTTGTTAGGCAATATTATTTATTATTTGTCCAATGTCAAGGGCTAACCCTTATCTTCGTTCTTATCAAACGTGTAGATATCTCTGGTTATCATATTTTACTCAAGGTCATCCGCACCAATAGTGATAGCACGAGCAACGAGTGAATTATACAATTCTTCTGTAATGCCTAAGTGTTTTGATTCTTTGTGTCGTTTTATTACTTCATATGGATTATAAATGAGTGCATAACTTATGTCACCTGATGGCCCAGCTTTCAAATCTATAAAACCTAATTCTGCAAGAATACGTATCCTTTCCTTCCAAGTATTAACTGCCCGTTGGCCAATAAAACCAGAATGTTTTGCATGTTCATGGTGATTAGATAGTGTTACAAAGCATTCGTCATATGCTCTACACCAAAGCTCAAGATATACCGAAGAAATGGGTTTATTTTTAGATAGACAATCCATAATAAAGCTGATTAATGGCATTGTTCGTGGAATTGTTGTGAAACCATCCCTTTCATTTCTTAGCCATAACCGTTTCTCGTCGAGGTTGGGCCATAGTTGTTTTCTTAGCTGAAGTTGCTTCTGAGTAATCTTACTCATACGACGTTTGCTCGTCTTATTCATAACAATCTCCTTAAGAAGATATTAATTTTAGCGGGCCAGGTTTTGGAGGCCTGACCCTGGTCGGAGCTTGTTGCCTTGTGAACATAGTTTTGGAGGCTATGCCACTTTGACGCTTACGACTTAATGCCACTCTAAACGAAAAAGGCAATTAATACAAGTACTTAAACATCGTAAGTGCACATTTACTGTTATACAGTGGCTTGCAACTCAACATTTGAGTTTGCATGGTAGTAAACATAAACCTTATTAAGATGCATGTCAACATTTAAAAAAAATCTGTAATAACAATTGGTTGCGTATTCGTAACTGTGCTCATTTGTGCTCTGTGTGATCTTGGTTCTCGTTGTGCTCATTGTGCTCAGGGGTAAGTGCAGAGAGGGGACAGGGGACAAGTCTTAGACGGACTATCAGTTGACTATACTGCTTGAATATAATTTTCAAGAGGGTATGCCTAACGAATCTGTAGAAAAACTCCGATCTTAAAAAAATTGTGTCAAAAAGTCCTTTATTCTCAATAGTCCCTTTTTGAAAATAGTCTTTTTCTACAGCCTCAACGCCTGAACTCGCCTGCGGTGCATAGTGCCATCAGGTGCAGCAAATTGTTAGGCATCAATTCCACTTTCAATCCTGAAAAGTTTATCATCCTGAGATAATTTCAGAACCACATACTCATCTTTGTTCAATTCCTCCGGCAGCTTGTCTTTTAAAATTGATGCAACAAACTGTATCCCCTTTACATTGACAAGTTTGGCAATCATCAGAAGTTGATTATCATGCATCAACTCTTTTTTATCGTTGAGGAGAAAGTGCATGCAGGGGATATTCTCTTCATCGGCAAAAAGCGTATATGCGATATCAAAACAAGATATTTCACCTTGTTTTTTCCCCGAACTGAAATTGAGGTTAAATGCTGTGAATTCATAGAGGCGGCGTCCCTTTACTATTTTTGGATCAACCTTCAAGGCATACTTTTCACCATACAACTCATACGAAACAGATGAAAAATGCCTATTGAACTTATTGATCTGTTCTTTGATTTTCAGGGCGAATTCATCGGAAAATAGGTCATTGTCAATTGCTGCGAGTTCTTTATTGAGCTCCGTCAGTTTTGATTCTACAGCACTCAATTGACGCAAGGTGTTTTCATAGTCACCCTTTTTTTGGTATTTGGCATTAAGCTCAACAATCAATTGCTCAAGCACATTAAAAGAATCACTTTGGATGATAACGGAACTTAATTCGGTTTCCTCAACCAGGAGGCGGTTTAAATATTCACGTTGTACGGCAAGTTTCGCATCAATTTTAGGTAAATCCTGTACAATGAATTGAATCTTGGAGGCCACCATTCGGTTGTGGAAATCATAAAGCTCCTGAAAAGTCTTTTGAATTCCGCTCACCAGAGATGTTGCCTGCTGATAGATCTGTTGTAACTGCTGCAGATCTATGGTGGATTCACTAGCTTGTATCTCCCTCTGGGCTTCGGAAATCAGATTTTTGCGCAGTTCAAGCCTGCCAATATCAGATGAAGTAAGATTTATCTGATATTTAATTTTGTTTAGCTTATCCAAGTCCGATTCAAAATTTGGATTAAGGTTAAGCGATGACTTTCGGCGCTCGAGGTCTTCTATCTCTGATTGAAGAAGGGCCAGCGCCGTCTCGTATGCAGATTTGGTCTGGTCGGACTCAAGCCGTCTCTTGAATTTTTCCTCTATATCAATCTGTGACCGTAATTCCTGTTTGGTATCTCCTCGTTCAAAATCACAACCAAGAAGAAACAGGTAGAGTGTCTCATACTCATCATCTCGGGTAAAACTGTCAAGATTCTTAAGCGTATTATTGACGCTTAGATCTTTGTAGCGGATGTTATGGGCAATTATCTGTCTGAAGGTCGGTTTATTCCCGTAATGTCCAACAAAGAGCAATGAGGTGAGTGCTTCTTCAAATTCATCATCAGTTTTATCTATACCGTCAACGCGTTGAATTTTGTCCCGACGGGGCAAAAAGTTTCGTTCAATGCTAACCTCTCGCGACGCCTCTTGCAAAAGGTCTTCTTTAAGTACCAAAGTGACAAGCACTCTGTTGTCAATCAGATAATCTTTAACGAGTTTGTACTCGTTGCGTTTATGCTCGTGGTCGGTATATATTCCTTTCGCCTTAGCACCAAGACAGAAGTCCACAAGCTTCAATACCGTCGTTTTTCCCACATTGTTCCCGGTCACTTTGCCATTGACAATAGGCGTTTCGTCAACAATGAGATTTAGACCTGCGTGAAAGTGGATGTCACGGATTATCGTGCCAGCCCCACGGGAAATGGTCAGCGACTTCAAGAACATAGTTTCACCTTACCGTTGTCATTCAATGTAATCAGATTAAGGAGAAAAAGCCAGTCGAGGCAGAGCAAAAAAACAGGCATGCTCATTTCTCGCTCAGTTATTATCTGCACGTATAAATCGAGCAAATCCATTACACGATGCTCTTGAATTGCTTTTAGTACAAAAGCACCATTGAAGTAAATGGTCTGCTCGGGATGAATGTTGTCAGGAACGAGCATCGGTATCTCCTAAAGGATTTTTAAAAATTTTGCAACGAATGAAGGCATCCACAACAAGAATGTGAACACACAACGCAAGTTCTTCTTCGGGTATAGGCGTGTAATTGGCACTCACCCTAATTTTCTGAACAACTTTTTCGATTATCGAAAAAAAACACTGGTCAGGAGAACCAACTGAACATAGAGTGAGATACTCCGTACGGATACCATTGAGAATCGAAAGACTTTTGTTTGCGCCCAGTCTGTCAAATTCCGAATAGATTTTTTCGATACGAGGATAATGGATTTTATAGTCGTCGATAAGAACTCTGGCGGTGTCTAGTTGATTGTACGAAATCTTTTCTTCAATATCGTACGGGATGATTTCAAAGCCAGATGCCGTTTGACTCCAATCTTCTTTGGAAAGAATCTTGATGATTGTCGTCAGGTTAGACTCTACCTTCTCTGGATCGGGTTCACTCTTGAGCTCCTTTTTTAGAAATTCATAGACCTCTTTCTGCCGGCCTATTTCCATCGTATTAATAAACCCTAAAAGAGAGGGAATATCATGAATATCCTCGGCGGGCGAAAATTTCAGATTATGAGGATTCGAAAATTTTTTGGTTCGTAAATCCTTTGCGTCTTTGGAGATGGATATAAACTTAAAGGAATAGCCTCTGTATGTGGAAAGGTCTTTAGCAAGGGCTGATTCAATCTTATACTTAGTTGCTGTTGCAGAAACCTGAACAATGATTTTATTTGTGGTATCAACTAAATCAACACCTGCAGCATTTTGCTGTACAGCATTAAGATTTTGAAGTTCCCAGCCGAAGATCAAATTAAAGAAGTACAGATAAAAGTTCTCAGAATGCAGATGTAGGTCTAGAATATTCAACCCTCCACGCATCTCTAGGCGAGTAGCAAGCAGGCTGAGTTTTGATTCAATAAAATCGAAATGTCTTTTACGATTCATAAATACTTTCCACTTTTTTTAGACAGCGTCATTCATGGTCTTGAAAAAATAGCTTTCTCCTGCCTAACAATTAATAGACGAACTTCATTTTTTTCCGATTTCATTAAAAATATATACTACCTTTTGTTTTAATATGCAAGAAAATATTGACCGATTGATATAATTACAACTTATTAACATAATATACGAAATTCTTATAATATAGGTTTTTTGTCATTTTATGGGATTTGCCTTTTTCTGCCTTTTGCGGTATCTTTTACTAATACTATAGAAGCAACTTCTTCTTCAACAATTTCTGGGGCATGATTTTTTAATGACCAACAATAAAATAGAACTTCATATTGAACGGCTTGTGTATGGCGGAAAAGGGCTTGGCAGATACAATAACATGGTTGTCTTTGCGCCTGATGTTATCACAGGTGAAGATGCCATTGTTGAAATCAAGGCACAGAAAAAGGACTATGCAGAGGCAGAGCTGATTAAAATTATCAAGCCGTCGCCGCATCGCATTGCACCGCCCTGCCCAATTTATCATAAATGCGGCGGATGCCAGTGGATGCACATTGATTATCCATTTCAGCTTCAGTCTAAGAAAGAGATATTGTCTGAAACATTTAAAAGGACATTAAAAATGGATGATATTGCAATACAACCACTCATTCCTTCTTCTTCTCCGCTTAATTACCGTCAGCGGGTGCAGTTTAAGGTGAAAAATGAAAACGGCAATTATCAGATTGGCTATTACAAAAGAGAAACGCACCAGCTTGTTGATGTTGATGAATGTTTGCTCCTAAGGCCTTTATTAAATAAGGCATTAAAAAAGATTAAGGAACTGCTTAATTCGGCTGAAATATCACAACTTAAAAACCTTAAAGAGCTCCACATGCACTGCTCATCAGATGAAAGGGCAATGGTGTTCATTCTATATGCAGATGAAATCAACAAGGATGAACTTAATAATCTTTTTAAGAGGATTAAAGAGGCGGTTTCAGAAGCATCGGGCATTATTTTTATAGATAAATATAAAAAGAGGGTTGCTGCTAACAATCCTTTTATTGAAGAGGAATTGCAGGGCGTCAGCTTTCGCATCAGCGCTGACTCATTCTCACAGATTGACTGGGAGCAGAATAAGAGCCTTGTTAAATTAGCATTGAATTATATAGGAGACGAACGATATAAAAATGGCCTTGACCTCTTTTGCGGCATAGGAAACTTTACCCTTTTTATTTCAAAAAATGCTGATAATGTCATTGGAATTGATTCAGGCAAAATAGCTATTGATGACGCAGAATATAATTCCAAAAAAAACTTGATTCCAAATATCAGTTTCATGTATAATGATGTCAAATATAGGATGGCTTCTCTGCTTGCTAAAGGAAAGAAGTTTGACCTTGTCCTGATTGACCCGCCAAGAAATGGTGTTGGAAAAGATTCTGTTAATCTGATTGTTAGGTTTCAGCCATCAAAGATAATCTATATATCATGCAACCCTGTAACCCTATCAAGGGATATTGCGCATTTTAAGGCAAAGGGATATGAGTTAAAAAGGCTACAGGCTGTTGATATGTTTCCGCAGACCTATCACATAGAAATAGTTGCAGAGCTTGCAAAATAATAATTTTATCATCAGAGGATATTTTATGCACGAAATAGAAGAATCAGAATCAATGTTGAATAAGCTGATTTCAAGAAGGGATTTTTTAAAAAAGACTGCAATATTCGGCGCTATCGGCGGCTTGGGCATTGAGGGGTTTGCACTTGAGCCCCGACAGGTAGCAATAACAAACACTAATATATTTATTACTGGCCTGCCTGATGACTTTGACGGCTTTAAGATCTGCCAGCTTACAGATGTCCACCATGGTCCATTGATAAGCATAAAGTTTGTTGAAAAGGTAATAGAAAAGGCGAACCAATTAAAGCCTGATGCCTTTGTCCTCACAGGCGATTACGTGTCATCAGCGCCCAAATATATCAGGCCAGTGATAAATGCCTTTGGCAAGCTTAAGTCTCCTTATGGAACCTATGCTGTTCTTGGCAATCATGATCATTGGGAGGGCGAGGAATTATGCATCAGAAATTTTAAGCGAAATAAGATTCCATTGCTGACCAACACAAATGCAGTAATTTCAAAAAGAGGCTCTATCTGTATTGCAGGTGTAGGTGATTATATGGAGGATACTCAGGAACTTGACAAGGCATTTAAAGGAATCCCTGATGACATGCCGAGGATACTCCTTTCCCATCATCCTGACTATTCTGAAGAAATACCAAAGGATATTAGAGTAGACTTAGTAATTTCCGGACATACACACGGAGGACAGATTCAGCTCCCACTGCTGAGCCTTGCCCCTATAGTCCCATCCCACTACGGCCAGAAGTATCTAAATGGCCTTGTCAAAAATGACAAGACACAGGTTTATGTCTCTCGCGGTATTGGCATGGTCGGCATACCTGTGCGGTTTAGCTGCCCGCCTGAGATAGCCATCCTCACCTTGAGAAAAAGGGAGACAGCTTTACAGGTCTAAGGCAGAAGAGAGAATCTGCCTTTATTGTCCGTGGCATTTTTTATACTTTTTGCCGCTGCCGCAAAAACAGGGTTCATTGCGACCTGGCCTTTCAACAGGCATAAGCTGGCCTGAATGTTTAAGAGAGTGCAATCTGACCTCTTCAATTACAGCCCCTGCTGCATCTTCTATTAAAGAAAAACCTTCATTAAAGCATTTTTCACTCACATCCTTTTCCAATGCTATTGCTGAGCTGATTGCATTGTTGTCATTAGCAGAACCTGCTGCAGCATAAATTATACGGCAGTATCCCTTTTCCCCTTGTACAGCATTCGGAGAGCCCATAAAACCGCAATGCTGCGGCCTTACATCATCTCCTTCAAGCAGTGCAGGATGTATGGTGCAGGCCTTTTCTTTTGAAAGAAATAGGCATCTGAAGGCGAACATTGCCCTTATATTTATTTCCACTGTCTTATCATTGACCTTGATATCTTCCACTTTAACATTATATCTTTCAGGCTCCTTGAAGAGCGGCCTCGGAGTAGCCTCGTTAGTTGTATATTTTTCTATTATTCTCTCTGCCCTTGCCCTGATTTCGTTTATTACATCACTTTTAAAACTATTTAGACGGGAAAATCCATCCTTTTTTATTATAGTGAACGCAATAATGCCCCACCACGGATCGCAGCACATGCCTTTGCACTGATTAATGCATATATTAGAAAAAAAAGATGTGTCTTCTAAGCCCTGCTTCATAATTATATAGTACACAAAAGGCAAACATATTCAAAGAAAAAAAGAATCTATTCAAATCCACTTGACAATATAAATAGTAACCATATAATTAAATAAGTGTGTAAAGGAGGCAGATAAATGGATTTCAAATGGATTACAGATGATATAGGCCCTGAAAAGGTTGTTCATATCTATGATGCAAAATCAGGTTTAAAAGCGATAGTAGTAATAGACAACACGAGTTTAGGCCCTGCAATAGGCGGCGTGCGCATGGCAGCAGATGTAACAGCAGAGGA
>JACRGN010000069.1 GCA_016234205.1 Nitrospinota bacterium
AAGGAATCCATGAAAACAGGAAATAATATTCCTCTATTCATGCTTTCCTAAGAGGAAATTAATTTTTATTTTCCCTTTTTCCATCTTCTCCCTTTCTCCTTCTATTTTTTATTTTTGTCTTTCTCTGTGCCTCAGTGTCTCAGTGTTTTAATCAGATTTTTGTTTCTTAATCAACCCTCGGAATATTGAAGATATCAATACTGCACCAGCCAGCCTTCCGTAAATATCCTCTTCTTTTAAATTATCTGATTTTGCAATATAACACGTCATTTTTTATAAGGCAATTTTTTCAGGAAATTTACCCTTTACTCACCATGATATATTTATGCTATATTTTAGCCGTGAACAATGAACAAACCCATCACCCTCCCCTCTCCCCGTAGGGGAGAGGATTAAGGTGAGGGGGATTTTATAATTTCCTATACATAAACATATAAAAATGTCTGTCCAGTCTAATTCAAATATTATTCCTAAATTCCAATCCATTTTAACAAGGGAGTTGATTATCGGTGTGTTACTTGTAGCCATTGTTTTAGCTATCCCTGCAATTTATAAGTCCATTGGTAAAAACTTGACATTATAATAGTTGCTGTGCTAAAAATACTTTGACTTGTAATATTTTATCTTTAGTCATATATATCCCTGCGGCTCTTACCGCAGGGTAATTTATTTTTAGGCGCTAATACTTATAAAATGAAAGGAGAAACAATGATGTCAAATAAAAATTTTAGCTTACCTCAAACTTTATTTATAATCATCTCTGCACTTTTTTCAATACTCCTAACAGAGCCTCTTTTTGCCAGTGAAGCAGAATTAAATATCCCTGTTTTAACTGATTCCCAGAACAGTATATTAATGATAGGTTTTCTAATCTGCTTTGCAGGTATGGGCTTTGCCCTTTATGAGTATGCAAAAGTGAAAGGCTTCCCGGCTCATAAAACAATGCTTGATGTTGCAAATTTAATCTTTGAAACCTGCAAAACTTACCTCCTTCAGCAGGGAAAACTTCTAATTGTCCTTGAAATATTTATTGGCATCTGCATTACCTATTATTTTGCAATTCTACAGCATATGCCGGCGGCAGGGGTTTTACTTATTCTTGGCTGGTCTGTAATCGGGATACTCGGCTCGTACGGTGTTGCATGGTTTGGAATAAGAATGAATACCCTTGCAAACAGCAGAATGGCATTTGCCTCTCTTGAAGGAAAACCAATTAAATTGCTGGATATTCCACTGCGGGCAGGTATGAGTATAGGAGTTCTCTTGATTTGCGTTGAATTAATAATGATGCTAATCATTCTGTTATTTATTCCCCGCCACTATGCAGGAGCCTGTTTTATCGGATTTGCAATAGGTGAATCGCTTGGAGCAAGTGCCCTCAGAATCTGCGGCGGAATTTTTACAAAAATTGCCGACATCGGTTCTGACTTAATGAAAATTGTTTTTAATATAAAAGAGGATGACCCCAGAAATCCTGGTGTTATTGCTGACTGCACGGGCGACAATGCAGGGGATAGCGTAGGCCCTACCGCTGATGGTTTTGAAACCTATGGCGTAACCGGCGTAGCTTTAATAAGTTTTATCGTCCTGGGGGTTTTCCATCAATATCAGGCTGACCTAATTGCATGGATATTTATTATGCGTATTCTAATGATTATAACTTCAATTGTGGCATACTTCATCAATAAAAAAGTTGCAGATATAGTCTATAAAGATAAACTGAAAATCAATTTTGAAATATCCTTAACATCCCTTGTATGGATTACCTCAATCCTTTCAATAATAATGACCTTTGTAGCAAGCTACTGGCAGATTGAACACCTGCCAAACCAGCTATGGCTAAAACTGTCTGTAATAATAAGCTGTGGAACGCTTGCAGCTGCACTCATCCCCGAACTCGTGAAAGTGTTTACGAGTTTCAATTCAAAACACTGCAGAGAAGTGGTAACTGCCGCCCGGGAGGGTGGAGCCTCTCTTGGTATTCTCTCAGGTCTTGTTGCCGGAAATTTTAGCTCTTTCTGGTTAGGAATCTCTATATTTATCTTGATGTTTATTGCCTACTTAACAAGCACGTTTGGTCTTGACCAGTTTATGGAGTATTCATCCATCTTTGCCTTTGGTCTCGTTGCATTTGGTTTTCTTGGAATGGGTCCTGTCACAATTGCTGTGGACAGCTATGGTCCTGTTACTGATAATGCCCAATCCATTTATGAGTTATCTCTTATAGAATCTATCCCGAATATTGAGGGAGAAATTCAAAAACAATTCGGGTTTAAACCAAATTTTGAAAATGCCAAACACTACCTTGAAGAAAATGACAGTTGTGGAAATACATTTAAAGCCACTGCAAAACCTGTCTTAATCGGCACTGCTGTTGTCGGTTCAACGACAATGATTTTTTCATTAATCCTTCTCTTAAGAAAAACACTGGGCATTCAGCCAGAAACTGTTTTAAACCTGCTTAACCCCTTCACGCTTCTCGGCTTCCTGTGCGGAGGGTCTGTTATTTACTGGTTTACAGGGGCTTCAATGCAGGCAGTTACAACAGGGGCTTATCGGGCAGTAGATTACATCAAAAAGAATATAAAGTTAGATGATAAGGCAAGTTTAAGTGCATCCACAGAAAAATCAAAAGAAGTTGTAAAAATCTGCACCCAGTATGCACAGGCAGGAATGTTTAATATCTTCATTACTGTTTTTTCATTCACACTGGCATTTGCATTCTTTTCTGCACCTGTGTATTCAAATGCACCTGCAGCCTTTTTTATTAGTTACCTGATATCCATTGCTGTATTCGGACTGTTTCAGGCTATTTTCATGGCAAATGCAGGAGGCTGCTGGGATAATGCAAAGAAGCTCGTTGAGGTAGATTTAAAAGAAAAAGGAACGCCGTTGCATGCCGCTACAATAATTGGAGATACTGTCGGCGATCCCTTTAAAGATACATCATCTGTTGCCATGAACCCTATCATAAAATTTACAACCCTTTTTGGCTTGCTGGCAATGGAAATTGCAATCTCGCCGGGAATGAAAGGTTTGGCACATTATATAGGGGCAGTATTTTTTATTGCAGGTTTAATATTTGTTCGTAGGTCATTCTATTCAATGCGGATTCCAAAGGCAGAGTAAACCTGTTACCACCGCCCTCTCCTGAGTTAGTATCCCTGCAAATATCATAAGGGATGCCCCAAGGAGTGCCACCACAGCCTTATTAAACTTCTCGCTGATAATGACTATATATGTAATCAAAAATATAGAAGCCGCTACTGTCATTATTATTCCCCTATTTTTTATATTTGGTTATTATAACCTTCATTCCATTTGATATACAATTAACTTTATCAAATCTAAACTCCACTTGACTAATATGCTGAGTTATCATATATTTATTTCAAAAATAACCAGCCGGTCTAATTCTCATATGCTTTTCATATTCAAATCCATCTCAAGGATTTCAGCCATTATAGTTATCTCAATAGGCAGTATTGTATTATTTGGCTGGGCTTTCAATATTGCCGTCTTTAAAAGCATCTCTCCCGATCTGCCAATGATGATGTCCAATACTGCCATCTGTTTTATCCTTTCAGGGATTTCTCTTTTGTTGTTGCAGAATCTCAGAATGTCATTGCGAGGCGAAGCCGAAGCAATTTCAGAACAGGAAAACGAGATTCTTCGCGGAGTATATCCTGAGCAGAGAAAAGACGAGATTCCTCGCTACGCTCGGAATGACATACGAAGGGGTCAGAATGACAGACAAAAAACTCGCAATGACAAGAGAGAATTAGCCGCAAAGATATGTGCAATTATGGTCTTTCTGATAGGTGTATTTACACTCAGCGAATATCTTTTCAAAATAAATCTCGGCATTGACCAATTAGGGTTTAATGATACAGGAAATGCAATCTACCCCGGAAGGATGGCACCCCAGACCGCAATAAATTTTGCACTCCTCGGCATCTCCTTACTCCTCTTAGACTTTACATTTAAAAGATTTTACCCTTCACATTTTCTCACATTATTAATAGGCTTTGTGGCATTCCTTTCTATCATGGGGCAGGTTTATAGTATTCCATCTCTTTATTCAATCAATCCATACATTGGAATGGCACTGCCAACTGCCACAGGTTTTCTCATTATATCAATAGGTATATTTTCTGCCAGTCCTGAATATGGTGTTATGGCTATACTATCAAGCAGAACTGCAGGGGGTTATATTGCCCGTCGTCTCCTTCCTATTTCCATTATCCTCCCATTTATACTCGGGTATCTTAGAATCATAGGACAAAGGACAGGGCTTTTTTACAACACTGAGTTTGGTGTTGCACTGCTTGTTACCTCAAGCATAGTGATTTTTACAAGCCTCATCCTCTGGTATGCTGAAAAATTGATTAAAAGCGATACTGAACGTTTAGAGATTGATGAATCCCTGCATAATGCAAACAGAGAAAATCTTCTTTTAAAAACAATTGCTATGGAAATCTCAAAGGCAGAGAATATGCACTCTGCCATTCATGTTGTTTTAAGGGAGGTATGCAAATCCACAGGATGGGTTTATGGAGAGTCGTGGATTCCATGTAAGGATAAAAATGTCCTTGAACCGGGTATAGCATTTGCCGTGGATATAGGGCATTCTAAGTTCACTGAGCACAGTAAAGGACTTGTATTTAAGGCGGGGATTGGACTGCCGGGCAGAGTATGGTCATCAAAAAAGTCTGAATGGATTAGGGATGTGAGTGTAAATGGCCATCTCTTTCTCAGGGCAGAGGCTGCAATGGAGGCTGGACTCAGGGCTGCCTTTGGAGTTCCTATTGTTGCTGACAATGATGTCCTTGCAATATTGATATTTTATATGCCAAAGGCAAGTATTGAGGATGAATCGCAGGTTAACCTTATTTCAGCCGCTGTATCCCAACTTGGCTCTATTATCCAGAGGAAAAAGGCAGAAGAGGATAAGGCAAAACTGGAGAGTCAGATAAGGCACATGCAGAAGATAGAGACAATAGGACAGCTTACAGGGGGGATTGCCCACGATTTCAACAATCTGCTCACAGCAATAATACTCTCTGGAAATATCTTAAAAAGAAAGGTTGAGAATAATCCAGAGTATATGCAGTTTGTCCAGCAGATACTCTCCACTGCTGACAGGGCTGCCAATCTCACAAAAAGCCTCCTCACATTCAGCAGAAAGCAGGTGATAAATAAAAAGGCTGTATCCTTAAACAGCATTATACAAAATGCAGAAAAACTACTTACAAGAATCATTGGAGAAGATATTGAATTAAAGATTAATCAATCAGATGAAGATATCGTCCTTATGGCAGACTCAGGACAGATAGAGCAGGTGCTTTTAAACTTATCTACAAATGCAAAGGATGCAATGCCTGAAGGCGGGGTTTTAACTATAGATACAAAGTCAGTAGATATAGACGAGTCTTTTGCAAAGACACATGCCTTTGGTAAAACAGGTTTACATGCCATGATAACAATCTCTGATTCTGGCGCAGGAATGGACGAGACAACAATGGAGAAAATATTTGAGCCGTTCTTTACAACAAAGGGGGCTGGAAAGGGGACAGGGCTTGGTCTCTCAATTGTATATGGAATAATAAAGGCACATGACGGATATATAAATGTCTATAGTGAGGCAGGTAAAGGGACAACTTGTAAAATCTATCTGCCGATAGTCCAGTCTGAGGTTGAAGGTGCAAAGGAGCAGGAGTTAATCCCTCCTAAGAGGGGGACAGAGACAATACTGCTTGCTGAAGATGAGATGAGGGTCAGAGACCTCACAAAGAATCTGCTTGAGGGCTACGGCTATAAGGTCATAGAGGCAGTGGATGGTGAAGATGCAATAAAGAAATTCAATGAAAATAGGGATAGAATTCAATTCCTCATTACTGATGTGGTGATGCCAAAGAGAAACGGCAAGGAGGTTTATAATGAGATAAAAAAAGCAATGCCTGATATGAAAGCCCTGTTTGTAAGCGGATATAATGAGGAGGTTATACATAAGAAGGGAATACTTGAAGAGGGGCTAAATTTCATTTCAAAGCCATTTGCACCCACAGAATTCTTAAGGAAAGTTAGAGATGTGCTGGATAAAATGTAGTTTTTGAATGTCATTCTGAGGGACGAAGTCCTGAAGAATCTCAAAAAAGATAAGATTCTTCGCTAACGCTCAGAATGACAATGTTTTTATCTATTTCTGATAGGAAGTCTTGTAACTTTGTTCCTGACCCGACTTTTGAATTTATACATATTGACATCAGCTACCTTGATTAAATCTTCTCTGTTCTTTGCATCCATTGGAAAGGTGGCAGTGCCTATACTTGCGGATACATGTAAATTTATTTTATCCTCCTTTAAAAATAACTTTTTCTTAATTGCCTTCCCAAGCCTCTCTGCAGCAAGAACGGCATTCTTTTTTGATGTCTCTGTCATTAATATTAAAAATTCATCCCCTCCGTATCTATATGCTATATCCACATTCCTTATAATTTTAAGGACAAGCCTGCCGAATTCTTTTAATAGATTATCACCGCATATATGCCCATATTTATCATTAATCTCCTTGAAATAGTCCAAATCAATAAATATTAATGACAGGTCGCTTTCAAATCTTTTCGCCCTCTCAATCTCATATTTTAAACGGGTGTGTAAGGTTCTTTTATTATAGAGATGTGTCAGGTCGTCAATCGTTGTCAACTCACGAACTTTGTTAAAATATTTTGCATTCTCAATTGCTATGGCTGTGTAGTCTGCTATTGTAGTAAGGACAAGGAGGTCTTCTTCCCTGAAACCTTCTTCTCCAACATTTATCAACTCTATCACACCGAGGCATTTTTCGCGGGCTATAAGGGGCACACAGATGATTGACTTCGTAGTAAAGTTTGAAATTTCATCTACTTTTTTGTAAAAACGGGGGTCTTTACTCACATCGGGTATTAAAAGAGGCTTCCTTTCCATTGCAACCCACCCTGCTATACCTTCACCCACCTTAAGCCTTATGCCCTTTATCTTCTCAGAGCCTTCGCCGACTACCAATTCAAATTTAAGCTCATTCTTTTTTTCATCTAAAAGAAGGAGAGACCAGTTCTGCGGACTTAAAAGCTTGCCTATCTTATCCATAACGATATTTAATATTTCGTCAAGGTCAAGTGATGATGTGAGTGCCTTTCCCACCTCATTTAATGTGGTAAGATGAAACCACATCTGGTGGGTATCTCTAAAATTCATGCTGCTGTTATTCGCTATTTTTTTCGCATTCATAATTTTTATCGGTAGATATTATATTATTGCAAAAAAGAAAGCAATAAATTTTAACGTATTTCAGGTGTTTCGCAATTGCCTACATTCTATCTTTTTTTCGGTCTATTTTGCAAAATACTTAACACCTAAATTGAGCGATTTTTAGCCGAAAGCCTTTTCTTAACTGTCATTGCGAGCACCTGAAAGGTGCGTGGCAATCCCCTAAAAAAATGAGATTGCTTCGGCTTCTCCTCGCAATGACAACAAAGAATCGCTCAATTATCTAACATTTATTCCTTTGGTATTGAGACTGAATCCTCTTCATAATCACCCTGTGCCGCACCTGTATGACAGGAACCACAGTTTGAAAAACTGCCTATGGACTTTCTCTTAAAGACATCCGGCTTTATCTTTCTGTGCTCTTTTAATATGTAAGGAACTTCAGTAATCCTCAATGGGGCAGATGAGCCAATGCTTTTTAAAATTTTTCCTGCCCATTCAGAACTCCCCCTTTCAGCCGAGTTCCCAGTGAGATATGAGAGTATCTCCTTACCTGTCTTATCATCAAGGGCAAGGTTTTCTCCAAAATGCTTATCCGAACCCTTCATCAATGCCTCCCATGACCTCTTGGGAAGAAATTCTGGCGGATATAAAAAATGGCAGGATGAACATTCACTTTTGTAAGCAGCATTTTCAACAACTATAGCCCTCCCCTCCCCTTCATGCCTTCCACCCTTCTCATGTTTTTCGTGTCTCCCATGTCTTTCACCCTCTTCATCCTTATCCGCAAAGACAGATGTGTTAATCATCAGGCTTAAAATTAATATCCCGATTGCTAAAAATGTTTTTTCAATCTTCATATTTCCTCCCTATTTATTTTTTGTCATTACGAGCAAAGCGAAGTAATCTCAGTGTGCCGTTAAGATTGCTTCGTCGCTATCACTCCTCGCAATGACATTATTGTAACGACATCATAAAAGTAATGAAATCACCCTTTTCCTTTGGTGTGCACTCCCTCTCAAACACCCCTGTGCAGTTCCTCTTAAACCACTTTTCAACTTTTTCGGGGTCAGCAAATCTTTCCTTATTTGTTGCCGGAGAGAGCGGGTCTATTGGTTTGCCAACAGGTGTTCTTCCCGCCTTTGCAGGGTCATCCATGTGGCAAGATGTGCAGGATATCTCTTCTTTTTTTTTAGAGTGCATCCTCTTTAAAAAGTAGAGCTTTTTTCCATCATCAGCACTAAATGCCTTCCCACCTGAGTCTTTCAGATATTTACTCATAAGAGACTGCATCGGGGCATTCAAATTACCTGCATCTGCAATATTACTAAGAAGCAATACAACAAAAGCCAATGCCAATACAAAATATATCTTCTGTCTCATACCAAACCTCCTTTCCTATACTTATAAACCACAGAGGCACTGAGACACAGAGGAAACCAATAAGGAGAAATGGGGAAATTTAAGACAGGGAGAATGGAAAAAATATTTTATTTCCCCTTTTCATCTCTCCATCTTCTCCCTTTCTCCTTAATTTTTTTGCTTTTGTCTCTCTCTGTGCCTCTGTGTCTCCGTGGTTAAGATTAAGTTTTTATTCTTTAGGTATATGAATATCCCTGTCCTCAAATGAGCCGATATCGGAGCCGGGATGACAAGCAATACAGTTGCTTTTACTCATTATAGATTCTCTCTTATAAACCTCGTCAGATATCTCAGAGTGTTTTTTCTTCCAGTAGGGTATATCTGTAATCTTTATCGGGGTATCACCCTCTTTGATTGAATACATTAGCTTTTTTGAGGCTTCAGAGACTGAATGCTCTGCTGAAGCTGAGACAAGATAATCAAGTATCTCTTTATTAACATTCTCATTGAGGCTCACATCCTCACCAAAATGGTCATTAAGTCCTGACATGAGTTTTTGCCATGATGAGGCAGGAAGAAGGTTTGGATGAAAACCTATATGACATGACTTTGCACACTCCTCTACCCATTTCTTGTTATGTTTCAATTCCAGCACAAATCCTTTATCATTCACAACTTGCATCTTTTCCTTGGAAAAATCGGTTTTACCTTCAGGGGGAAGATATAGAAGCCCCAATCCTCCAAGTATTGCAACAAATATCCCAACAATAAGCCTTGCCGCTGTAAGACCCTCGCCGGGCTTCATATGAGAGACCCTCTCACTCCATGACTCCATATCCTCCTTATAGCCTGTAAACATAGAGTAGATAATGTTTTCCTTTAGTATGAACTGATGAATCAATGCAGCACTTATATGTGTAACTATAATTACAACTGCAATATCCGCTAAAATCAGATGTATAACCCTTACAATGAGAGCAGTCTTAAATGTAAAGAAACCTGCCGCTATCCCCCTCCCCTCTTCTCCACCGTAAACAATTACCCCTGTTAATGATATTACTGCGGTTATAAGGAGCATGAATAATACTACCCACCCTACGGCAGGATTATGTCCGAGGAATCTCGGAATATCCAGTTTGACTGCCTTTAAAATATATGATTTAACCTCACTCCAACCTCTGATAAAGTCCGAGAATCTTGCATATCTGTTCCCTGTGAACCCCCACAGTATCCTGAATACTATAAGACCGAGTGCGATGTACCCTGCTGCAGCATGGTATTCAAGAAGCCACTCACTCTCTGATGTGAAATATGCCCCTACATAAGCCAATACAAGAAACCAGTGAAAAATACGTGTAGGCAAATCCCATACCTTGATTTTCATAATTAGATTTTAAACTTTTATTTATTAAA
>JACRGN010000074.1 GCA_016234205.1 Nitrospinota bacterium
AAAAAAAAATATAAAACCATTAGAACACGAATTACACGAATATACGAATGGCACGAATAAAGGCATATTGTGCTGCCTTGCTAATTTGAGGTATAGGAAATTCAAACCGAGATTCTTCGGGCTTTGCCCTCAGAATGACAATCAACAGCAGGAGTGTCATTCTGACCCTGACCCTGAACAAAGTGAAGGGGAAGGGGAAGAATCTAATTTATATAATTCGTCCCTTTGTGTCATTCGTGTTCAAGTCTTTGTTCTTCTGCTTGCCATTGTTTTAATATTTTCCGGCTGTAAAAAGGAAGAGGAAAAGAGCGAGATAGATTTGAAGAGGGAGCAGAGGGAAAGGGAATGGGCTGCATCTGGAGAGAAGGAGGCTATCCGGGATGATAAAGAGAAGGTGTCAGCGGAGGTTAATTTTGAAAAGAGAACTGATGCTCAGATTTCTGCAGAGCCTCTTAGAAAAATGAAGGTAGGTGTATTGGGGGCTGAGACAGGTGAACTGTCTGAATATGGTTTAAAAACACTTAAAGCTGTTCGGCTTGCGGTTGAGGAGGTAAATGCGGCAGGCGGCATAAATGGACAGCCTTTAGAACTTGTTAATTATGATACAGGCAGCACTATGAATGGCACCCTTAGTGCGGTTGATAGCCTTGTAGAGAAGGAGAAGGTGGCAGCTATTATCGGCAGTGCTACAAATGAGGTTACATTCGCTGCAACTAAGAAATTGAATGACAGGCAGACTATCCTCATCTCTGCCGGAACGAGGAGGAGGTTAGGTGATACAGGCCCGTATATGTTCAGGACTACACTCTCTGACGATATTGCTGTTGATGAGCTTGTTGATTATTGCATTAATAAGCTCGGCATAAAAAAGTTTGCATTATTATCATCTATGAGCAACGATTATTCAATAACCCTTACAGCGCTTTTTAAGAGATTTATATTGAATAAAGGAGGTGAGATGGTAGAAGATTGCTTTCTTTGGTCTGAGACTACTGCAAACATCTCTAAAGAAGAATGCAGCATAGAATCCCAGATTGGAAAAATAAAATCAAAATCTCCTGATGCAGTTGTTTATACTGGTGACCCGGTAGAAGGGGTGAAGATAGCAAAAGAGATGAGAAGGCAGGGCATAAAGGCACCTTTGATAGGGGGGGAGGACCTTTACATTGATAATTTTCTTAAAGATGGCAAGGATGCTGTTCTTGGAACAATAGTTTATTCAGGTTTCTACGGCAATTCCAATTCGCCGCAAACTAAAAAATTTGTTGATTCTTACAGGAAAAAAACAGGGGAAAGTCCTGACAGGATTGCAGCTCTTGGTTATGAGGCATTGATGATGGTGGCTGAGGCATTGAAGAAGACAAAATCCATGAGGCCGACACATATAAGAGATTCGCTGTCAGGCATAAGAGATTTTAAGGGTGTAACCGGTGCAGTAAGTTTTACAGATAAGAGAGAGGCGAAGAAACATGCATATATACTTAAGGCTGAAAAGGAAGGAGAAAAGGTTAGGTTTAATTTAATAGGAGGTGAGGGATAATGAAAAACAAGATACAAGATACAAGATACAAGATGCAAGAAATGAGAGGCAAGATAAGAGGTTTGAGGTTTTTCTTGCTTCTTACTTCTTACTTCTTACTTCTGTCTTCTGTCTTTTTTCTCCCCTCAGTTTATTCTCACGGGGGGCATGGTGGCGGAGGAGATAAGTCAAGTGATGTGGAGAGTATGGTTTATATACCCGAAGGAGAATTTATAATGGGGAGTAATGAGGATGAGCTAATGGAAATAAAGAAGATTTATGGAAAGAGAGGCGGAATTGAAGGTTATTTATTTGAAAAGGAAAAACCAAAAAGGAGAGTCTTTGTTAAATCCTTCTATATTGATAAATACGAAGTAACAAATGTCCAGTATAAAAAATTTATTGATGCTACAGGACATCCTGCACCGAGCGGATGGAATAACGGCAAGTATCAGCCGGGAAAGGCTAATAACCCTGTCCTTTATGTGAGCTGGTATGATGCTAAGGCATACGCAAAATGGGCAGGAAAAAGGCTCCCGACTGAGGAGGAATGGGAGAAGGCCGCAAGAGGGACTGACGGAAGGATTTATCCATGGGGGAATAAATATGACCCCGCACTTACCAGTACAGCAGAATCTGTCATGGAAAATATTGAGGAAGGAATTTGTAGTGTGACTACAGGTAACCCTGTTGGGACTGCTAAGGGGGATGTGAGCCCATACGGTGTCCATGACATGGGCGGCAATGTGAGAGAGTGGACAGACAGCTCATTTATAGCTGAAAGAGAAGAAAAGGTGGTAAAGGGAGGCTCATGGGTTGACCTTTCACCGAAGGCGCGAAGCTCAAGCAGGGATGGTGTTAATCCAAAAAGTGTTAGCCATATAATAGGATTCAGGTGTGTGAGGGATTATGAAATGACCGCCACAAACAGTGTTAGTGACAGTGTCAGAGAGCAGAGTTAGAGACCGGCAATTGGTAATTTAAAGATTATGCTAACCACTGACACTGACACTAATCACTGAATTATGAAAATCAATTTCCTCTCACGAATCCAGAACAAGATATTCCTTTCCCTGATGTTAGCAGCAATCCTGCCCATCGGATACTTTGGTTACAACAGCATAAAATCCACAAGAAATTCCCTGATAGATGATACTGTAAGGAAGATGTATCTGAATGTATTTTCCATGGGCAAGGATATGGAGAATCATTTAAAAAATGCGAAAGGCGACCTCCTTTATCTGAAATCTTCAGCACCGCTGGAGTATCTTCTGGACGCTATGGAGTTTAATGACATTGCCTCTTTTACATACTGGAGAACCCTTCTGGAGAAGGAATTCTCCAATCTTATAGAGCAGAAGAATGTCTATTTACAGGCAGGTTTTTTGTCGCGGGATGGGGACGAGATTGTTCTTGTGGTATATGACATGAACCGCCCGATTATACTCCCGTGGAAGAGCCTGCATAACCAGAGGGAGAGCGGGTATTTCAGGATGGCAGTAGAGTTATCTAACGGTGAGATTGCCTCTTTGCCTTTAAGGAGTTATGTGGTCAAGGGCTTAAACCTTTCAAATATTGCACTGATGCGTTATATTACTCCTGTATATAACAGGAATGGGAAATGGATGGGGATGATATATATAGATGTGATGGGAAAGCATATCTACAATACTGTGAAAATGTCTATAATGGACAGGGCATTCAAGGTTTTCCTTGTCAACAATAAAGGTTTTTATTTCTTCAATCCCGAATGGGAGAATGAGGAGAATCTGCTGACTGCGAGTGATACACCAGAAAATATAGGCGAGGTATATTCCGGGGATGTTGTCTCCCAGATATTATCGGGGAAATCAGGCGTGATTATGGATGATGATAAGAATCTATTTGCATATATGCCTGTTTTTCCAACCGAGATGGACAAAAGTTTTTATTATACGATTATTCAGATGTATCCCAAGAATCTTATCTCGGGAGGGGCTAATGATTTTGAGAAGCTATTTTTAATTACCGTCCTTTCAGCAATATTGCTGACTGTGCTTATGGGGATTATCATTTCAAAGATGCTTACAAATCCTCTCTCAAGACTCAAGAGGGGAGTTCAGTTGATTGGCAAAGGCAATTTAGACTATAGATTGGATATTAAAAGTGGAGATGAGGTTGAAGATGTAGCCGTTGAATTTAATAATATGGCAGAGAAGCTTAAAAAATATAGCCGCACTCTTGAGGATAAGGTGGAGGAGAAGACAAAGAAGATGGAGGATTACGAAAAACAGTTGATTCACTCCGAGAAGATGGCATCACTCGGACTGCTTGCAGCGGGAGTTGCACATGAAATAAATAATCCGATAGGAATCATAGTCAACAGGATAGAGTGTTTAAAGATGGAAAATAAGAATGGTGATATTCCGGAAAAGATTGTTAAGGATCTGGATACAATGATGCATCATGCCATGAGGGTCTCAAAGATAACAGGAAATCTTCTTTCATTCTCAAGGGAGTCATCGCATGAGTTTAAATCTCAGGATATAAATAAAATTTTAGAAAAGGTTTTGATGTTTGTAGAGGATTCTATAACTGCAAAGGGTATAACTATGGAGAAATATCTTGCCAAGAGATTGCCCCTGGTATTTGGCAGCAGCGGGGGGCTGGAGCAGGTATTTTTAAATATTGTCCATAATGCAATGGATGCGACAAAGAAGGGCGGGATGATAAAGGTTGAGACAAAATATACAATAGGTCATTCTGAGGGCGAAGCCCGAAGCCCTGAACTTGATTCAGGGTCGAACGAAACACAAGATTCTTCCCCTTCGTTCACTCAGGGTCAGAATGACAAAAATAAAAACGGGGGATTTGTGAATGTTATCATTTCTGATACAGGTGACGGAATACCTCATGAATATATAGAAAAGATATTTGACCCATTCTTTACTACAAAAGAGATTGGAAAGGGGACAGGTCTTGGCCTGTCTATAAGCTATGGTATAGTCAAGGAGCATGGAGGTGAGATAAAGGTAGACAGCGAGGTATCAAAAGGAACTACCTTTACGGTATTGCTACCCGTCATGGCAGAGTAGACTTTTTATAATTAAAATTTTAGCCACAGACTTTCACTGACCTATAAAATAGAAGTTAAGAGGTTGGGAAGATGAGAAGATAAGTTTCTTAACCTCTTATCTTCTTAACTTCTCAGCTTCTTTGTTTCAGTCTGTGTAAATCTGTGGCAAAAAGGATTTATTTTCCTGAATCATTAATAGCCCTCAAAAATTCGGCAATATTGAGTGGTTTAGAAAACCACCTTGCCCCTGTTTCTTGTATAAACTTTTCTGTGGTGGGTTCCATATCGCCCGTGACGAATATAACCCTCCCTTTCATAGATGGGGTCATATTGACAAGTTCCCTGTAAAACTCTATCCCATCCATTACAGGCATATTGATATCGCTTATTATCAGGTCGTATTGGGCACTCTCTATCATCTTTAATCCCTCAAGACCATTTGCGGCTGTCTTGACTTCATAGCCATAGACGGTCAGTATATTTACTATAAGTGCAAGGATAGAAGTATCATCATCAATTGCGAGTATGGTTCTTTTCATCTTTCTTTCCTCCTTATAAAAGACAAAACCGCAGTATTGGCATGGGGGTGGTTCATGATGGCTTGCTGTATATGAAGGCTTCTTACATTCGGGGCATATCACTTCTTCTGCCATCTTAACCTCCTTCTCTATCTCTGTTTATCATACGAAGACAGGCCTTTGTAGTCTGAATACCATTTCACCATCCTTACCACCGGTGCCATCTATAATCTCATCCAATATGGCAAGTCCATATCTTTCAAGAGAATTCATCATGGACTTTAGTTCAGCAGAATCAAGATTTTTCCCATTTGCCCTCTCTATCTGCTCAAGCTCAATTCTTTCAGGCGCATCTGTATCTGTAGAGTTTACAAGGAGCAGAATATATAATTTTAGCTCACTATTCTTTAGAAGGGAAAAATATTTTGAGGTGCTGAGTCCTCTTAGAAACCCTATTTTGTCCATGTATAGGAAATTAAATAGCCACCAAGACACAAAGGCGCAAAGAACTTACCCCACCTTTTCCCTCCCCTTACAAAGGGGAGGGCGGGGGAGGGGTTATCTTTGTGTCTTAGAGTCTTTGAGGCAGGTATTTGTCCATATTATTATTGGTTAAAATAGGACAAATATTCTATATTGTCAAGCAAAAAAGGATAATATTGTTTTACCTATCTTCTCATTGACAATGAAATAGAAAAAGGATATTTTGAATTGTGTTAAGAGCAGTTCCTGATGCAAAAGAAATGATAAAAGAACAGATAGGGAAAAGGTTGCGGGATTTGAGGCAGAGGAAGGGGCTTACCCAGAAGGGCATGGCTAAAATGGCAGGAGTGGACTACACCTATATAGGGAAGATAGAACGGGGTGAACAACTCCCCTCCTTAAATGTTCTTATTAGATTTGCCGAGTGTCTTTCTTTGCCGCTTGACCGCTTCTTTATGGATGAAGCCACATGGAGATTGGTCAGCCTTGCACCAAAAGATGTTTATGAAAGTATGCAGAAAGAAAATCTCTGGGAACTGTTAAGGTTATTGGAAGGGGTTCCAGAGGAGGATATCTCTCTCCTGACAGAGATAGTTCATGTATTGAAAAAACACAGGGAAATCAGTGTGACAAGGAAAGAGGGTCTGCCAATGGTGGCAGAATCACAGGCGGGATATAAAAAGAAGAATAAAAAATAAGCGTAAAACACTAATTTTCATTTGTCCGACAAATCCGCCCCACTTTCCGAATGGCGTCCACCATCTGTTGAATTTCGCTGGATGTGAAAGTTATTAACTCCACATTTTAAATTTCCTGCTTCCACCCTCACCATCTCTTGGGTTATACTGTAAATCCAAATTATGCACGAACAATTTGGAGAAGACCATATGTCCCTGTAGCGACTGTTAAATTTTCACTTTTCCATGGATGGTAAAAAGTGAAAATTTCCACAGTTCAGACAGCCATGGACGGCTGTATGAACGGCAAGCGGAAGGGATATATGGTCTTATTCACGCATTTTTTGGGATAAAATCACAATTCAATTTATGAAAAGTTGATGAGAAAATTAATTCTATTCCTGTTTTTTGCCTCAGGCATAAGCGGGCTTATTTATGAAATAGTATGGACGAGGATATTTACCCTTCTTTTTGGTAATACAACCTATGCCATAAGTACCGTCCTTACCGCCTTTATGGCAGGTCTTGCCGCAGGGAGTTTTATATTCGGAAGAATTGCAGATAAAATCCAGAATTCAGATTCCGCAATCCGCAATCCGCAATTCGCAATCTTAATCAAGTCCCCTCTCATGCTTTATGCAACTCTTGAACTGTGCATAGGCATTTCTGCCCTATTAGTTCCTCCTTCTTTAAGCATATTAGACAGTTTTTATATTTCTATCCTGGGAGATTCTCTCCCATCTGCCTTTTATTCTAACACTGTAAGATTTCTCATTTCCTTTTTCATACTGTTTATACCTACTACACTAATGGGGGGGACACTCCCTGTATTGAGCAGATTTTTTATTCATAAAATAGAGGAGTTGGGATGGAATGTAGCCATTATCTATGCAGTTAATACACTGGGGGCGGTTATTGGGTGTTTCATGACAGGGTATATGTTCATAGCGACTATTGGTGTAAAGAATACAACCCTATTGGCTGTGTTTATAAATATTGCAGTAGGGGTGGTGGCAATGATTTTAGCTTTAAAGATAGGTATATCACCTTCAAATCAGGAATCGGTAGAGGGGGGGCAAGGGGTCAAGGGGGTAAGGGGGCGAGATAAAAAACCCTTGAACCCTCGAACCCTCATACCCTCAAACCCTTCTTTATTGCTTTTCTTCTTCGGCCTCTCAGGCTTTACATCACTGTCTTATGAAATACTCTGGACAAGGGCATTCTCCCTGACATTCTATTCAACAGTATATCTATTCAGCAACATATTGACTGTATTTTTATTGGGTATAGCCATTGGGAGTTTTATATTTACAAGATTTATAGACAACCCCCTCACCCCCTTTTCTAAGGGGGATTCCACCTCTCAGGGGGGGATTGATTTGATAAGGGTATTCGGCATTATAGAATTTTTAATAGGGGTATGTGCCTTAATAAGTATAATCTTTTTCCAGTGGCTGCCATTCGGCATAAACAGTATCAGCTCATTATTTGATGAGATGACATGGCAGAAGAATATTTTGATAACTTTTATTATTAATCTATTTGTCATGTTTATACCAACACTCCTCATGGGACTGACCTTCCCCCTTATTGGGAGGCTATACACAGACAATCTGGATTTATTGGGCAGGAAAATCGGGAATGTATATTCTATAAATACTATAGGCAGTATTATTGGTTCCTTTGTGTCAGGTTTTATACTTATTCCATTTCTTGGTGTGCAAAAAGGTATTTTATTTATTTCATTTATAAATCTAATAATGGGGATTATTATAATTTTTAAGAGTCCTGCCGGAGTTAGCGGACTTAAATGGTCAGGCTTAACCTCTGCTGTTATAATTTTGTTTGCATTCGGGAAGATTGCAGCGGCAGGTATAAATATGGGGGTTGGTTATAGTCTTAATGGGAATATAATTTTTTCAAAAGAGGATGTGAGCGGAACAGTTAAGGTAATAGAGGATGAGACTGGCCGTTTTCGGACATTGATGGTAAATAACTATTCCCTTGCTACAAGCGGTGATATAGCTGTGAGATTCGGTCATATACCGTTACTCCTTCACAATAAACCTGAGGATGTCCTTGTAATATCCCTCGGCTCAGGGATAACAGTCGGCGCTGTCGGACAGCATCCTGTTAAAAATATAGAGTGTGTGGAGATAGTCCCAGCCGTTAAAGATGCGGCAGGGCTTTTTGAGAAAGAAAATCATAATATTTTAAAAGACCCGAGGCTCAGGCTTACCATATGGGATGGAAGGAACTATGTACTAATGACAAAGAATAGATACGATGTAATTATATCAGACCTTTTCCAGCCTGATAGTGCAGGGACAGGTAATCTGTATTCAAAGGAGCATTATCAGAATTGCAAAGACAAATTAAAAAACGGAGGTTTAATGGCACAATGGCTCCCTTTATATCAGCTTTCAACAGAGGATTTGAAGATTATAATGGCTACATTTTCTAAGATTTTTCCTCATGTTACTGTCTGGTATGGAGATATAAACAGTGCTAAGCCTACACTTCTTCTTCTTGGCTCAGAGTCTCTTTTGAATGTAGATATGACTCAATTGCAGGATAAGATGAGGCAGGATGGTGTAATTTCTGATATTATAGAAAAAGATAACCCTTTTGCATTTATGAGTTTCTTTATAATGGATGAAAAAGGTGTCTCAAAATTTACAGAAGGGGCAGAATTAAATTTAGATGATAAGCCATATATTGAATTCTCTGCACCTAAATATATATGGAAACGTTCAGAGTCGGCAGTTCAAAACTTCAGAGAGTTGAGTAAATTTAGAGAATTACCAGCTTCAATCCTCCCAACTCCCAACTCCCAACTCCCAACTTATTTTAAAGGGAGGGGGCACATAATAGAGGGAAGGTTGTATCACTCTGAAGGTTTGTTTGATAAAGAGATTGAAGAATACAGAATGGCAGAGATGGAGAATCCCTTTGACCCGTATTTGGGATTTGCCTATTTTGAATTGGGATATGAATATTATACAAAAGGTATGTTTAAGGATGCAGTATCCGTTTTTGAAAGGGGAAAGGCTATAAACAGGGACATAAAAGAGATGCAATTCTATCTTGCAAAATCCTATTATAATTTGGGAATGCAGAGAGAATATGAGGAGATATTGAAACAGAATCCGGAGTTTGTGAAGAAAAATTAAGAATCAGGAACAAAAACATGATTAGCCACGGACTTACACAGACTTTAAAATAAGGAAAAATATTTTAGTCAGTGAAAGTCTGTGGCTAAAGATTTTATTCTTTATGCCAGATACAATTCTTATAATAGATGATGAGATTGATATGCTTGAGAACTGCTCCAGGATTTTGAAAAATCTTGGGTGTCAGTGTATTACTGCCTCAAACGGTGAGGAGGCTATAAAGATTGTAAGAGAGAAACTGCCTGATTTGATTATAACAGAC
>JACRGN010000079.1 GCA_016234205.1 Nitrospinota bacterium
GGTAAAATCAGGGTGAAAGACATGGATATATAGGAGGATGCCAATGAATGCTATAGAGACATTAAAAAATCACGAAGAACTTATCAAAAAAAAGTATGGCGTTAAGAGAATCGGCATTTTTGGCTCATTTGCGCGAGGAGAAGAAAGAGCGGGCAGCGATGTGGATGTCCTCGTTGATTTTGAGGAAGGGGCCAAGACCTTCGATAATTTTATGGAACTGAAGTTCTTTCTTGAAGACCTGTTCGGCGGAAAAATCGATTTAGTGACGGCCAAGGCATTAAGGCCACGGCTTAGGGATGAGATACTTAAGGAAACGGCTTATGCATGGAAACTACCTGATTTATCTTGAAGATATCCTTTCCTCTACAAACAAAATCATGAAATATGTCGGGGATGCCGCTTATAAAGATATCCTGTTGGATGAAATGCGCCTTGAAGCGATAATAAGGAATTTCGAGATAATAGGAGAGGCATCGTGCAAGACGCCTCATGACATAAAAGCCAGGTATCTAACCGCGGACGCAGAGGCGCAGATGGTTCGGCAGGCTCACTATGACAACTCTTGCTGTCTTTCTAAACTTGCGCTGTCATCCTGAGCTTGTCGAAGGGTCTCCGCGGTATATTTTTAATTTCTAAGTCCCTTATCTGTGTGGTTCCGCGAATTCAAGTCTTCGCAGTTAATCGCCCACCGGCGAATCCGCGAAGCAAAAATCCGTGTCCTTTTAATTTCGTTTATTTTTTATGTGTTCTCTGTGAACTCCGTGGCAAATTTAGAAGTAGATTTATGTTTGAGTTGATAAGACGGGATATAAAAGTAATATTTGAAAGGGACCCTGCTGCAAGAAGCACATCAGAAATAATATTCTGCTATCCGGGTTTTCATGCCCTCCTCTTTTACCGCATCAGTCACTATCTCTGGAGAAACCGCCTTTTATTTTTAGGCAGATTTATCTCAAACATCGGAAGATTTTTTACCGGGATAGAAATTCATCCCTCTGCAAAAATCGGCGGAGGTTTTTTCATAGACCACGGCATGGGTGTGGTAATTGGAGAGACTGCTGAGATTGGAGAGAACTGCACAATATTTCAGGGTGTAACACTTGGCGGAGTGATCCTTGATAAAGGGAAAAGGCACCCTACCCTGATGGATAATGTTATCGTCGGGGCAGGGGCAACAATATTGGGGCCTGTGACTATAGGTTCAAACAGCAGGATTGGTGCAGGCTCTGTTGTTGTTAATGAGGTGCCGCCTGATTCAACTGTCCTCGGCATACCCGGAAGGGTTGTGTATACAGGGGCTCTGCCGCCTGATAGTTTTGTAGATATTGATTACAGGGATATATCAGACCCTGTTGCAAAGGCTATTAAATGTATAATTAACAGGGTATCAACCCTTGAAAAAGAGATAATTGAATTGAAAGAGACAGGAACAAAAAACTTAATGAAACCACAGATGGACACAGATTAACACAGATAAAAACTTTTTTTCTTTATTCTATCAGTGTTCATCTGTGTTTACCTGTGGTTAATTTTATAATTTCCTATACATTAAAAAATGTCACGAAGGATATATCTTGATAATAACGCAACGACACCAATACATCCTGAGGTGTTGGAAGCAATGATGCCGTATTTAAAGGACGACTTTGGCAACCCCTCAAGCATTCACCAGTTCGGCAGAAAGGCGAAGGTAAAGGTTGATGAGTATAGAGAAAAAGTGGCTGCTGCCATTTGTGCCGACCCGTCAGAAATTATATTTACAAGCGGAGGGAGCGAGTCAGATAATTTTGCAATAAAGGGCTACTCATGGGCTAACAGAAAAAATAGCGGCGGACATATAATCACCTCCTCCATTGAGCACCCTGCAATTTTGGAGACATGCAGATACCTTGAAAAGAACGGCTTTCGTGTAACATACCTTCCTGTGGATGAATACGGAATTATAAACCCATCCGATGTAGAAAAGACAATAGAAAAGGATACGATATTAATATCACTCCACCACTCTAATAATGAGGTGGGGACAATTGAGCCTGTTGTTGAGATAAGCAGTATTGCAAAGAGCAGAGGGATTGCAGTGCATACAGATGCAGTTCAGAGTCTTGGAAAGGTGACTCTTGATGTGAATAAACTTGGGGTTGACCTCATGTCCCTATCTGCACATAAGTTAAATGGTCCTAAGGGTGTAGGTGCAGCTTATATCAGAAGGGGTATAAAAAATATGTATCCTCTGATTAGTGGAGGAAGTCAGGAGATGAAGAGGAGGGCCGGGACTGAGAATGTAGCCGGGATTATAGGATTTGGAAAGGCATGTGAGATAGCCGTATCTGATATAGAAAAAGAATCAGTCCGTATAGCCGGTTTAAGGGATAAACTTCAGAGTCTAATAATTGAAAAGATACCTGATATTAAACTAAACGGGCATCCTGTAAAGAGACTCCCAAATACACTCAATATCAGTTTTGAATCTGCAGAGGGTGAGACAATTGCCATAAATCTTGACCTGTCAGGAGTGGCTGTCTCCACAGGTTCAGCCTGTTCATCAGGTGCCGTTGAACCCTCCCATGTCCTTCTTGCTATGGGTATTCCTCTTGAAACTATCTATGGCTCAATCAGGTTTAGTCTTGGAAGGGGAAATACACTTGAAGATATAAATTATGTAATGGATATTCTGCCTTCTATTGTAAGCAGGGTAAGGGAAATATAAAAGAATAGGAAATTATAAACCACAGAGGCACTGAGACACAGAGAAATATAAAAACAAAAATATTAAGGAGAAAGGGGGGGAATGGGAAAAAGAATAAAATTTTTAATTCTCCCTTTCTTTTTCTTTCCCAATTTCTCCTTTCTGTTTCTCTCCGTGCCTCTGTGTCTCTGTGGTTATGATTAGGTTTTTGTTCAAAATCTTTTCTTAAAATAATCACTTAGAATAACAGTGTGGTCAAATGCAATCTCGTCAGGGAGGTTGTCCTTATTAAATATGCCAATTTTTTCAGCATCATCTGCTGCCTTTGGAACCCCTTTAGCCTTTGCAATAAATACAGTTGATATATTATGCTGTCTCTTATCCCTCTTCGGGTCTGAATATGAATGAAATTGCCTTATAAGTTTAACCTTTAGTGATGTCTCTTCAAACGCCTCCCTTACAGCAGCATCTTCCAGAGATTCCCCATAGTCAACAAAACCTCCAGGTATCGCCCACA
>JACRGN010000080.1 GCA_016234205.1 Nitrospinota bacterium
ACCTTTGCAAAGGGCGAGTTTGACCTCCTCATGTGTTTGAGTTTCTTCCCTGATTCTTCTGCAGTTAATTCCCTCTGCTCTTCCTCATGCCTGCTTGCATGTTTGAAGGTAAATTTTATTAATGACATATCTTTATTGTAAAAAGGGTATATAGGCTTAACAGATAGAAAAAGAATGAGGATAGCAGGTATTAATAAAACAGCAGCCGTAAAAACCTTTACCGCCTTTCCATAAGTTCTTTCTTTCGGCAGGACAGACTCAACAATATTGTATCTCCTATTATTGGGTCTATTATTCAGCTCCCCCTGAAAAATACCAACTTCTTTTATGAGACTATTGGTTTGAAGCGGTGACAGATAGTATGAGCGGACCCGTGAATAATCAATGTCATCTTTTAATACCGGGACAGGAGCCCTTTCAGTTCTCAATCTCATCTGTGTCCATTTTGAGCCTTCACGATAATGACACTCACCGGTCTGACAGCCTGATATAAATACCCCGTCTGCACCCGATTCAAAGGCATACTCAATAACAGAGTGATTGACCATGCCAATACATGGAAATGTAACAATAGATACATTTGGCATCCCTTTTAGACTTCTATTTTTAGTGTCTATGAATTCTCCCTCCCTGACGCTCTTTTCACAAACAAGACCCACAATATTTGGTCTGCCATTCTGTTTCTTTGACAGGTAGAGGAGTTTTGTTACCTCCTCTTTTATCTGCTCCATTGTTCGATTGGGAAGGTCGGGACCGTTAGAACCGCATGCCCCTACACATATACCACAGCCTGCACACCTGTTTTTCATTACCTCTGCCTGAAAGAGATAGGGTCTCCCATCCTTTCTCGGAATCATCCTGATTGCTTCATAGGGGCAGTCATTGCGACACTGCTCGCATCCCACACAGTTTTCCGATTTTATTTGAGCTATAGGCTGTCTGCTGCGACTGCCAAGCCACGGTGCAATAAAAAGAATAATTGCACCGCCAACTGTCATAAACCAGAAGGCACCTCTGGGAAGGATGGATGATAGTGGATATATAAATAGGTAAAACCAGTCAAGGGGGGTATCAACAGGAATCTTTGCCATATCAACAGGTAATGCATTGGTTGCAGGTGCGATAAATGATAATAAAAGGAGTATAATTAATATTGCAGCAGCGACTGCCTTTGGAGGCTTTATTGCAGGTCGGGCATTTCTTGATATATGTATGACAGTCAATATGCCCATTCCAAGCATTGACATCATTGCATGAGCAATGAGTAATACAAAAAACAGCATCTTGCTCATCGTGGCGATACTCAGGAATGTCCTCGGTGGGGGTTCTATAAAAAGAGGGATATCATCAAGTAACTGTGCTGTCCTGATTGCAATCAGTTGTGCCCTCTCATCCCATACCAGAAAGTATCCAATAATTCCCATCGCTATTGAAGCTATAAGGAGGGCATTACCCGAAACCCATGACAACCACCGCCACTGACGGTATCTGCCAAGCAGAAATTCCCTGAGGAGATGAATGATTAAAAATAAAATTAATCCATCTGAGGCATAGCGGTGGACACTCCGCAGAATGCCGCCGGCATACCATTGATTAACTGTAAGGCTCTGAATCGCTCCATAGGGGTCACTGGTTCTATAGAAAAAAAAGAGGTAAATACCGCTTATTGCTATCAATGTCAGGAGAAGGAAACATATCATCCCGAGATAGTATAAAGGATTGTATCGGGGAGTAAATATCCTGTCTGCCAAACCTTCAACTGTATATACGATTCTTTTTTTGATGGAAAGGTTTTTATGATTCATAATTCATTCTCCAACATGGTAGCCGCACCCTTTATGGGTGCGTTATATCGCAGGGATAAAGCCTGCGGCTACCCCTCAGAGTTGAACATTATCCACTCAGGTTATTTTAAATACCCTCAATATAGCTCCCTTGCCTCCCTTGACGAGTGATAATATCTCCCTCCTCCAGAGGACGAAAAGGGGGAGGATGAAAAACAGTATATTCCCCAGTATAAACTTCGTAATAAAGTAGTAGTAGCTAAATTTATATTGTAAAGTTGTCGGGTCATATTCAGAACAAAGGAGTCTTATTTTCTCTAATAAGCCGATATTTTTAAAATCCTTTTTATCGGCACTGTCCGATAAAAGTTTTTCTAATGCTGCAATTAATTCTTCTTGTGCCTTTTTAATTTCTTCATCATTGCTGTATATTATATGTTTATACACCTTGCCATTTGTGTCTATGATTGAAATCATATTGAGGTGGTCAAATCCCTCGCCTTCCTTTTTATAATAAAATCCAAGCTCATTTGTAAGCCGCTCTATTGTCTTCTTATCTCCTGCAGCAAACCGCCAGTATTTAAAATCCTTTGTAAATGCCTCTCCATACTCTTTCATCCTCTGAGGTGTATCCCTTTCGTAATCAAAGCCGATTGTTATTATATTTACCTTTTCGTCCAAATCCCTGCCCAGCTCTTTAATAGAATTTGCAATAATTGATGCATTTACACTGCAGGTATTAGGGCAATTTGTATATACTAAGTTAATTAATAGGGGTTTGCCGAGGTAGTCCTTCAGATTAAACTGGATACCATCATGGTCTGTCAGGATAAAATTCCCGATTTTTCTCCCGAGCGACTGCCTCGCATTTACATACGCCTTCATCTGCTTAGTGTCGTATCCGTAATATTCAGTGGCAAGAGAATTATTGGCGAGCAAAAAAAAT
>JACRGN010000072.1 GCA_016234205.1 Nitrospinota bacterium
CCTCTGTTTTGGGGCTGCCAATAATTACACCAGCCGGCAGCCGGCAGTATTTTACTATCTGGGGACTGCTGCCTGAGACCCAATATCGGCTTTATCTGGTTGCAAGAGATGAGGTAGTCCATGGGGCTACCGCTACCACTATGGCCATAACTCAGCCGGTAATCTCAGAGAAGGTGGATTTTGAGCTTTATGCCGGCTACAACCTGATTACCTTACCGCTTAAGCCAATTGGAAACTACACCGTTGGTTCACTGGGCAATGCGGTGAAAGATGCAGGTGGGCAAATCCTGACAGTTCAAAGCTGGACACCTATGGGCTGGCAAACATTTATCCCTGGGAATCCGGCTACCACTGACTTCCCAATGAGGATTGGGCAGGGCTATTTTGTTTTTGTAACGGATAAAACCACTTACTCCCCTAATCGCATAAGAGTAAGTAATATCACCGGCAACCAGGCAAATATCTCCTGGCTGAGCGATGAAGAGGTAACAGGCAAGATATGCTATGGGGTAAAAGGAGGGCTGCTGAGTAATGTGGCCTTTGATGAGCGAACTGAAGAGATTCGGGATGAGACCCACTATGTAACTATCAAGGGGCTAACACCCGATACCGGTTACTGGTACGACATAATTTCAGGTGGCAGTCGGGATGACAACAATGGCCAGCACTATCTATTTAAGACTGGCCCGGCCGCGTCTGGGCCAGCAGCATCCTGCTCTGGTAGGGCTGATGAAATTGGTGGTCGGGTATTAGAGGCAGATGGAATTACATCAGCTGCAGGAGCCATTGTGTATCTGCGGATAGAAGATAAAGATGGTGCAGGCAATAGTGGCCATTCTGCCTGGCTGTCCGGCCTGACTAATTCAAGCGGCCTCTGGCAGATAGATGTGGCTAAGGTGCGGATGGAGGGTTTAGAAGCTGAGTTCAGCTATTCAACTGTGGGAGATAATCTGGTGATAGAAGTTGAAGGGGGCATAAAGGGCAGAGGTAAGCAAACAGTGGAGACAGGCCAGACCAGTATGCCGGAGATGATTTTGAAGTAGGGTTGTGCAACTGTTCGTAGTAACCCGCTTTTAGCGGGTGGGTTTGGCACAAACGAAAAATGGGAAAATGATGAAATACTTTTCTTGGAATACTGAAAAGAACGAGAAACTCAAAAGAGAGCGAAATATCTCATTTGAAGAGGTTGTTTTTCATATCCAACGAGGTGATTTGCTGGATATTGTTGAGCATCCAAATCAGGAGAAGTACAGAGGACAACATATTTTTGTTGTAACTATCAAGAACTATGTCTATTTGGTACCGTTTATTGAGACTGAAGACGAGGTATTCTTGAAAACCATCATTCCAAACAGTAAGGTGACAAAGAAATACTTGAGAGGAGGAGAGAAGGATGAATAGATTGGACCCTGAAGAAAAAGAACTTCTTGATTCATTTAATCAAGGTGAATGGCAATCCGTATCTAATGCAAAAGCCAAATTTCAACATTATCGGGAATATGCAAAAGCGACATTCAAGAAGGATAAACGAGTGAATATTGGTATTCCGCAGAAGGATCTGTTGGTTATCCAAAAGAAGGCATTGGAAGAAGGAATACCGTATCAAACACTTATTTCGAGCATTCTGTATAAATATATCTCCGGTCGTTTAGTTGAAAAGAGAGCCTAACCAAGACACAAAGAGGTGAAGAACCAACAAGGGGGAATATAGGGAATATAGGGACACATCCCACATTATATCCTACCTTTCCCACCTAAAAATTTATGAATTGTGTTAACTCTTTGACAATACTATAGTTAAGAACAAGAAGGATAAATTCTTCTTCAATATCGTGCATAGAAAATGAAAAATAGTGCTTGACAAACTCTTTATTTATATGGTATACTGTAGATATAGAATAAAATATTCGTGCATAGAATACCAAGGGGTTTTACAAATGGAAAAAGGTGAGTTTGTCTTGCATCATTCAAAACAGAGGAAAGGTAATGCTGTCTATATTTATTATATGATAGCCTGGTATGTTAGAAAAGACAAGAAACCTGTAAGACAAATCATAAAACATTTAGGAAAATTAGATGGGTATGAAATTGAATTTTACAGGAATAGCATTGCCTGTCTAAACCATGACCCTGAAATATTTCCCTGTAATCTGAACACATTATCTGTTCAGAAGTCAAATGAATATTTATCTTGTGCTGTAGGTATACACTTTTGGGATTATTGGGGGCTTTCTGCTGTTTTTGGTAATCATTCAAGTCTAAGAGAGGTTAAGACCTCTGATATGGCCAGGATTCTTACGGCTATGAGATTTGTACAGACTTGCAGCAAGACTTGGACAACAGAACTTTACCCGGATACTTGTCTTTATCAACTGACAGGGGTATCACCGTCATCATACAATAAGACAAGGATTTTCAGAGAGCTTGAAGAGATTGAAAATAAGAGAGAAGAACTGGGCAAACATATATTTAATTTTGCTAAAAGCAAGGGATGGACGCAGGGAGAATTATTATTTTATGACCTGTCTTCGGCAAATATATCTGGTCTGCAGGCTGTTATGGCTAAATGGGGACATGGCAAAGATGGTTATAATACCCATGTTGTTCTACTGCTTGTAATCACTCCCGAAGGGTATCCTGTTTACTGGGAAGTATTGGAGGGCAATACAGCAGAGGCAAAGACAATCCAGGATTTGATCTCAAAGATAGAAAAAACTTATGGAAAGATAGAAAGTGTTTTGTGTTTTGATAGAGGAATGGTTTCGGATGAGAACCTCAAATTATTAGAGGGGAAGAAGATTCGATTTATTACCGCCCTTGATGGAAATCAGATAGGTTATTTTAAGGGGTTAATCGATTTTAATCTGATAGAAAAAGTCAAAAGCATGGACATTAAAAAAGAGGTAGAGCTAATCAAGGAACATTTAACTGAGGCTACTTTCAAGTTTGTCAAAGAGAACCTGTTTTGCAAAGAGTTTCCATTAACAGATATGGAGAAAGAGAAAATCAAGAACATAACGCAGAAATTGAACATAACGCAGAAATTAGATATAGATAATAGGAGATATTTCTTAGCCTTCAATCCCGAGCTTGCCTATCTAACCCATAAGCACAGGAAAGAGAGGGTTGGGACATTTAGAGAATGGGTAGAAGAATATAATAAAGAGTTGAGTTTCGCCCTGAGTAATAGAAAAAGGGAAACGATAGATAAGGCTATCAAGAAAGAGATAAAAAGGAAAAAGATGGCGGATATTGACATTAGTTATACCTTAACGGGGTATACGGTAGAGAACAGGAATAATGAAGGGAAACTAAAAAGAGCAGCCACATACAGAATAAAGTTGGGGGAGATTGCAGAAGAATCCTATGCAGGAGCAAAACAATATGATGGTTTATGGGTACTGATAACAAATATACCAGAGGAAGGCGATAAAGATTTTTTCAATAAGACAAAGTTTGACAGCTACTTTGAAATCTACCGTCTGAAGAACAATATTGAAGAAGCGTTTAGAATCCTTAGTAACTTTGTAGGGGTTGAACCATTTTATGTCTACAAAGACGAACATATTAAAGCTCATTTTACTGTTTGTGTCTTATCCTATCTGATAGATATAACGATCTTAAATAAAATCAGGAAATCAGATAAAATCAGTAATATGGATTTACATAGTATCTTTTATGCCTTAAAGAAATGCAAGCAAGATATTATCCAATTAGATGAAAGAAAGGTGGTATCAAGAATCACCCAGGTTACTGAAAAACAGAGAAAGCTATTGGATGTGTTAGATTGTACCTATTTAGTTGCACCTAAATATCTTATGGACAAAAATATTGTTTCAATTGATAAAAAGTGTGCATAGAAAATATTTTAGGTGCTTTCGAACGCCTTTAATAACAAGGGGTTAGAAATGTGCTGTTTTTGGGGTGGGAAACGTGGGTTAAATGGTAAAGTAGGAATAATGGAGGAGATAACTTTTTATACCAAATTTGGCGATATATTTTGTTATTTATGCTTGATTTTGAGTATTGGATTTTTTATCTTTTGCCTTTCAAACAAGAGTAAACTTTCTCCTTTGTGATGAGTTGTTGGAAAAAGTTGTCGAGTTTCAGAATAATTCCCCCACCCGTTTCAGAATAATTCCCCCACTTTTTCAAAAAATGCTGAGAGGGAATAAGGACCAGAACATTATACCAGCATTGGTAGGGAAACGGACAACCACAAGGGATTGTCCCTACAAGAACAAACAATGAACGAGTGTCGTTGTAG